>JAURIP010000248.1 GCA_030832695.1 Sediminibacterium sp.
CAAAGCGATTTAGAAAATGCAGACCCGTCGGATGAATTACACTTGCTACAAATCCACAAACACTTAAAACAAGTGGAGCGTGATTTAACGCAACATATTGGGACCGTTATTTTCAAGTAACCCATCCTTCCCAAATTTAATTTTATTTAAAACAATAGGAATGAAAAAGGCGCCAAACCTGGCGCCTCAAAATCATAAGAGTGAAATAATTATTACTTCTCGGATGGGTTTTGCTTCCCAGCCAATAATTTCTCTAATGTAGCTTCTAATCTTTTTTGCTTAGTTTCTTCCTTTTTTGCGCCTTGAATCCAACTCAAATATTCCTTTTGGTTGATGATAGAAAGAGAAGTAAAAAATTCTCTTGCCTCTTCATCGGCTGCAAATAATTTATCCAATTCTATAGGAAGGGCTATTAATCTTTTTTCAAAATCGTCCACTTTAATATCTGCTGATTTGAATTCAACAAAGGTTCTGTTCTTATTCGGTAATTGATCTACCTTTTTAAAACGCATCGCAGTCCAAACATGATCCAAGGTCACCTGACGGATGGCTTCAAAATCGTTTTTAGAAAGTA
Source organism: Sediminibacterium sp. (assembly GCA_030832695.1). The sequence continues at coordinate 575 of JAURIP010000248.1, forward strand.
TGTCCCAGCTGGCATCCCTATTTAAATCAGATACAATTTTTGAAGTTGTTTTAGGGTAGGCAATCCACAATTTACAATCTCCATGCAAAGCGGTAAACAACTCCTTCAATATATTATTCAATTGAAACTGATTGATTGCGAAAATAAGCGCAAAGTCAATTTTCCTAGTCTTTAAAAGTGGGGTTAAATTTTTATTATAAGAAAGCTTCGCAAACTGCTTCTCTACAGATGAGGGCAAGCCCTGAATCAATAAGTTTTTTTCATCCTTCAACTGTAATTTCTCCAAAAGGTGCAGACTACTCATAATACTTAGGATTTAAAAGAGGGCGAAGTTACGAAATTCTACATTGTTAATGTTAAAAATAGGAGATAAAAATTAATACTTATTGATAATCAACCAATTAGATACATAACTATTTGTCTCTTTTCTTGAAAATTGGGAGCTTAGTTTCAGTTCCCTTGTATAACCTGGAGATATTTTTATGATGTGTTACCACGACCATTATTGCGACAATCATTGCAAAGTAACGATACAAGATTTCTTTTTCGTTAAATACATATAGTATAAGAACCATAAAAGCTATGGATGCTAAAATGGAACTAAGGGATACAAAACGAGTTGAAATCAATGATATCAAAAACACAACCAAGCAAATCAAAGCTACAATAGGCTGGATGGCTAAAGTCATTCCTAATAAAGTTGCTACCCCTTTTCCGCCTCTAAAATTTGCCCAAATTGGGAAAACATGACCCAAAACAGCGGCTAATCCCAACAGGATCATAAAATTGGTTCTGGCTAATTCATTGGTCAAATAAAAAGGAATAAGAATATATAATGAGGTTGCAATGATTCCTTTTGTTACATCGACTAACATGACTAAACTACCCCATTTTGAACCTAAAACTCGAAAAGTGTTGGTTGCGCCGGCATTTCCACTTCCGTAATCACGTATGTCTATACCAAATATAGATTTACTCACCCAAACCGCAGTTGGGATGGATCCGATCAAATAAGCCAATAAGATTAAAACAATTTCAGTCATCTTAAAAATTCTGGTGGGAGACAAAGATACACCCAAAAAAATTAATGGTTTGTTAACATTGCGAATAAATTCCTTGCTAAAAATTAAACAATAGGCTCACCCAGCCATTCAAAGGCTGTGATTTTACAAAATTCCAGCCATTTTTAGCCGCTAATTGTATCATATCATCCTGATCTTCAATTAATAAGCCGCTTAGGATTAATTCAGATCCCGAATGTGCGACCTGGGTCAATTCCTGCATATTGGCTTCAATAATATGCCTGTTCACATTGGCTAAAATGATATCGAATTGGCGATCCTGATAAGCGGAATCCACCTTTTTGATCAATATGCCCTTAATATCGTTGTTTAGAATATTTTCTGTCGCATTTTCAATACACCAATCATCATTATCAACAGCCAATACATCAACTGCTCCTAGTTTTTCAGCAAGGATGGCTAATACTCCGGTGCCAGTTCCAAAATCATACACCGACTTCCCCTCAAAACTTACATGCTCCATCATTTGCATCACTGAAAAAGTGGTTGCATGATGACCAGTTCCAAAACTCATTTTAGGGGTAATCTTTATTTCATATTGTACTGCTGGGTCGAAGCTTGGATGAAAATGGGCACGAATCCCTACAAAATCACCTACCCTTACTGGTTCAAAATTGGATTCCCAAATTGCATTCCAATTTTCTTCTTTAATAACTGATTTTGAATAATTTAAACTATGTTTATTAAATATTATATCTAATTCTTTTTGTATTTCCTGTCCCTCAAAATCAGTTGACAATATAAAGGTTTTGCAATGACCAGCGCCGGCGCCTAATGCAGTTGTGGTCCCAAGAATACTACTCATTCCTACGCCATTATTAATTCCTGTTGCAGCCTCCTCCTCATTAAATCCGTCAAAACCCAAATCAGCTAACTGGGCAACTAGCATATCTAACTGCTCCTGGGTATTGAAATTAAAGGCAATTTGTATATAGGTTTTGGACATTTTCTTGTGTTATGGGAGGCAAAGATACCAATAAAAATGCCCTCCCGATTTACGAGAAGGCATTTTGAATATTTCTAGCCTTTATGAATGGCTTTAAAAAATTAAGCTTGTGGACCGCGGTCTTCACGAGGTGCTTGTTCAGGGCGAGGCAATAATGCCTTGTGGCTTAATTTGAACTTACCTGTTTTAGGATCCAAACCAACCAATTTCACCTTCACTACATCACCTTCATTGTAAATACCTTCCATCGTCTCCAAACGCTTCCAGCTTATTTCACTAATATGTAATAAACCTTGTTTGCCTGGCATGAATTCAACAAAAGCACCAAACTCCTTCACTCCTTTTACAACACCTTCGTATTCATCTCCGATTTCTGGAACGGCAACAATACCATTGATCCATTTAACTGCAGCATCCAAGCTATCCTTATTTGCAGAGAAGATACTTACTTCACCATGGTTACCCACTTCTTCAATATTAATAGTAGCACCCGTTGTTCTTTGCATTTCTTGAATAATCTTACCACCTGGTCCGATCACTGCTCCAATATACTCCTTATCAATAATCAACTTAACCATTCTAGGTGCATGTGGTTTCACATCAGCACGCGCTGCTGGCATACA
>JAURIP010000370.1 GCA_030832695.1 Sediminibacterium sp.
AATTATGTCCCCGCGCAAAGTGATTCTATTTATGCTGAAAAAAAATCACCTGTATTTTTAAATAAGGTAAGTATAACGGGGGCGGAATATCGCCCGGGTGATTATGGATTTCAACCAAAATTATCCTTGCAATCAGTCATAAAAAAAGCAGATGGTTTAAGAACAGATGCTTTTATGCAAAGAGCCACTATTTATCGTTTAACCAATACAAGGGATCGCGTTTTGGTATCGGTTGATTTGAATAAATTAACACAAAACAATACCGATTTTATATTGGAACGTGAGGATAGCATTCAAATATATACAAAGCAGGAATTAGAAGAAGTTGAATATATTACAGTTGGCGGTCATGTGCGAACCCCAGGAAAAATAATGTTCCGTGCGGGTATGCAAATACAGGATGTGATTGCGATGAGTGGCGGCTTTATGAAAGATGCGGCGTATCACAGAGTGGAACTATCAAGAATAAAAAAGAACCGAACCGATTCATTGGCCAATCAATTAGTGGATTTAATCAAACTTGAATTAGATTCAAATTTATCCAGTAGGGATAATACTTTCACCTTACAGGCGCAGGATTATATTTTTGTACCTAGATTATTGAACTCTGTATTTTTAGGGGATATCAAAGTAGCAGGAGAGGTTTATTTTCCAGGCAATTATGTGTTGGAAAAAAGAGATGAAACCATTGAAAATGTATTAGCAAGAGCAGGCGGATTAACCAAATATGGCTCCTTAAAGGATTTACAAGTGTATCGCAAAGGGGTTTTAATTGGCGTAAATGTAGATGTTGCCAATAATAATTCACGTGATTTGTCATTGGCATTATTACCGGGAGATAGCTTGTTTATTTCACGTAATGATCCATTTGTACAAGTAATAGGTGCTGTATACAGTCCGCAGTTAACCAGGTATGAATCAGGAAGTTTTAAGTCCTATATATCAGCTGCAGGCGGTGTAAAAAATAGAGCTTCATTAGCAAAAGCTTATATACAATATGGTAATGGAATTAATAAAAAGCAAAAGCACTTTTTGTTTTTTAAATTTTATCCAAGAGTAACACCAGGCAGTAAAATATTTGTACCTGAAATGCCGGACAAAGAAAAAGGTTTATCGGTCGCTGAACTATCGGCCATCACAAGTATTTTATCAGCATTAGTAGGTTTAGCGGCTATTTTAAAATTATAACTATCACTATGTCAGTTGAAAATAAGCAACCAAATCATTCGCAAATTATCATTGAACCTAACTTTTCAATGAAGCAGTGGATTATGGAGTGGCTTGAATTAATAAAGACAACTTTATTTAGTCATTTCAAAATTGTTGTATTAGTCACCCTATTGGGATCCATGATAGGCATTGCTTATAGTTATATTAAATCACCTAAGTATATCGCAGACACTATTTTTTTAGTGGAGGAAAGTAAGAGTATGGGTGGTGGCGGTTTGTTATCCTCCTTAGGTGGATCATTGGGAATGGACATTACAGGCTTAACAGGATCCAACAATACGGTGTTATCAGGGGATAATGTGTTGGAGCTTTTAAAGTCAAAAGCATTTATGACGCAGTGTCTAAAAATGCCCTATTTGAATGATAGTAATTATAGCATTGCAGATAAATATGCAGATGTATATAAGTATCGGGCACAGTGGGAAAATGACGAAAAAATAGGACGTGCTATTTCATTTGCAAAACCAGATAAGGATACTCGATTACAGGATAGTTTATTAAAAATTATTGTGAATCGTATTGAGGAAAAGGAATTAGCCGTAGTGAAACCGGATAAAAAATTAGGATTTTTTAAAATGACGGTAACCACCAAGGAAGAAAATTTAAGCAAACTGATATCTGAAAAGTTATTGAAAATTGCGACTGATTTTTATATTGAAGCAAAAGTAGGACGACTCAGAAAAAATGTGGTACGCCTTGAAAAAAGAACAGATAGTATTTATAATTTATTGAATTATAAAACCCAATCTACACGTCAGGATGCATTACTATTATTAAATGGAAATTTTGCAAACGTAAATGAAGCCATCAATTCAGAAATATCACAAAGGGATAAGGGTATGCTAACTTCTATTTATGGTCAACTTATTACTAACCTTGAGGCTTCTAAAGCTTCCTTAAT
>JAURIP010000144.1 GCA_030832695.1 Sediminibacterium sp.
GATCCATTCAGCAACAGGATTTTCAATTAAATATTTTATATGAGGAGCCAAGTAGGGGCTTAAAAAGATATATGCCAGTAACAGGGGCAAATGTATCGGGACAATCATTAATAAAATTATTGCAATTGGATCGTTTAAATAATCGCAATGACCCACAGCCTGACGGGGTATTTGACTTTGTGGAGGGCTTTACGGTTTTATCTAAAATGGGACGTATCATTTTTCCATTACTTGAACCCTTTGGAGATGATTTAAAAAATATTGCGTTTAAAGGAGTGAGTGATGATACTGCTAAAAAATATTTATTTCCACAATTATATCGCAACATTAAAGCAGAGGCGCAAACTTATGCAAATTTGAATCGATTTGTGATGGAAGGGCAGGTGAAGGGAAGTGCAGGTGGATCCGAAATTAGTTTAAATGCATTTAATGTACCACCAGGTTCAGTAAGTGTGCGTGCAGGTGGACAAATATTGATGGAAGGACAGGATTATGTGGTTGATTATGGTTCTGGAACGGTGCGCATTATTAATCCTGGTATTTTGAGTTCCAATATTCCAGTGAATGTTTCCTTTGAAAATAATTTAGGTTTTGGGTTTCAGGAGCGAGGCTTTAGGGCATTGCGTTTAGATTATATGGCCAGTAAGGATTTTATTTTTGGATTATCATCAAGCAAATTAAGTGAAAGACCCTTTTTTACTAAAACAAACTTTGGTTCTGATCCTATTAATAATACCATGTATGGGTTTGATTTTAATTACAAAACAGAATTGCCTAAATTAACAAAGGCATTAGATAAACTTCCATTTTATAGTACTAAAACAAAATCCTTTTTAACCGCTTATGGGGAAGGTGCTTTTTTACAACCTGGACATGCGCGACAAATTGGAAGGGGCGGGAATGGAGTGGTTTATTTAGATGATTTTGAGGCTACTCGTACAAATATTGATTTGCGTTTTCCATTTACCTCCTGGACTTTAGCATCTACACCACAAGAACGATTTAAAGAAGCCAACCTGTCGGATTCCATTGACTATAATTACAATAGAGCAAAGCTTGCATGGTATACTATTGAACCAAACCTGCAAGATAAAAACTCCACCAACAATCCACTCAGATCCAACTTGGCTTTATTAAGTGATCCAAGGGTACGTCAGGTGTATACGAATGAGTTGTTTCCACAAAAAACAACGAATATTACGGATGTACAATTACCTACTTTCGATTTAAGCTATTATCCAAAGGAGCGCGGCCCTTATAACTTTAATTATAAGGATATGGATGCCACCGGAAAGTTTACGAATCCTAAAGATAAGTGGGGTGGTATAATGCGTTCCTTAGATCAAACTGATTTTGAAACAGGTATTATTGAGTATGTTGAATTTTGGGCACAGGATCCATTTATTAAATCTAATGCGACTAGAGGAACCTTAGTTTTGAATTTAGGAAATGTAAGTGAAGATATCTTACGTGATGGTCGACGCTTTTATGAAAATGGGATGCCTACACCAAACATACCTGCAGGGATTGATAGTTCCACCTGGGGAAGGGTTCCTGTAAATCCAATTCAAGTAACCAACGCATTTAGTAATAATCCAGATGATAGAAAATACCAGGATGTGGGATTGGATGGATTGGGTGATGATGATGAGCGAAATAAAAAAGCTTATGTCATAAATAAAATCACCAATGCAAATGTTAAGCAACAATTTATAAATGATCCATCTGCTGATAACTATGTATGGTATCGTGATGGCAAGTATGACGCAAGTAATACGGGCATTTTAGGTAGGTATAAAAACTTTAATAACCCACAAGGTAACTCTGCATTAGCGGGTACAGGCTTATTTAGTAGCGCTGCAACCTTGCTCCCAGATAATGAGGACTTAAATAGGGATAATACCTTAAATGAAACAGAAGCTTATTTTGAATACGAAATTAATTTACAGAAAAACAATATTTCTGCTACTACTACAAATTACGTAACGGATTCGAAAACGGTGAATGTAACTTTGGCGGATGGTTCAAAAAGTATTGAAAACTGGTATTTGTTTCGCATCCCTATAAAATCGTATAAACGAAATGTAAATGGGATCAGAGATTTTAAATCCATTCGATTTATTAGAATGTACTTAACTGATTTTGAAGATTCAGTGACACTCCGTTTTGCAAAATTGGATTTGGTGCGCAATCAATGGAGACAATACAATTATAGCATTGATAGTTTGGGTAATTACGATTCCTTAACTGGGGTTAACTTAAATACCAAGGTGAATACTCTGGCGGTAAGTTTGGAGGAAAATGGCAGTCGTACACCGGTGAATTATGTGGTTCCTCCTGGTATTGAGCGGGTTCAATTATTAAGTAATAATGGTATTAATTTATTACAAAATGAACAAGCATTAAGTTTACAATTAAATGGGTTACAAAAAAATGCTTCTCCTCGTGGGGTGTTTAAAACCATGAATGTGGATGTAAGGCGTTATGGAAAGATGTCCATGTTTTTACATGCCGAGGATAAAAAGAACATTAATAGGGTGGATAGTGGTTCCATGACTGCAATTATTAGGATTGGTCAGGATTTTCAAAATAACTTTTATGAAATTCGCATTCCATTAACCACCACCAAACAAAAACTTTACGCGAGTTCCGAAGCGCGGGAGGTTTGGCCTTTAGAAAATGAGTTGAATTTAAGTTTAATGGATTTGGTTAAATTAAAATTAGAGAGAGACAAACAAAATATTCCATTTAATAAAAAGTTTGGTCAAAATTATGGAAGACAAAGGTATTCAGTGATGGGTAATCCAAATTTAGGCGAAGTGCGTGGCGTGTTAATTGCATTTGAAAATACCAAGTCCGATGTTCCCATGGATGCTGAAGTTTGGGTTAACGAACTTAGATTATCTGATTTAGATGAAGAAGGATCATGGGCAGCTTTAGGAAGAATGGATGTAAGCTTAGCTGATTTGGGCACCATCGCAGTTTCGGTGAATAGCAGAACCAGCGGCTTTGGAGGTATTGAACAAAAAATGAATGAACGTGCTAAAACTGGTTTAACGCAATTCGATATTGCTACGAATATTGATGCAGGAAAACTGCTTCCAAAACAAGTGCGTATTTCCTTGCCTGTATTTGCAGGCATCAACAAAACCATGGAAAATCCGCAGTTTGATCCTTTTGATAAGGACATCTTATACAAGGATAAAATGAGTGCTTTATCAGGTTCGAAAAAGGATTCTGTTCAAAAAGCATCTATTGATCAAACCACCATCAAAACATTGAACTTTACCAATGTCCGTTTTTTACCTGGGCAAAAACAAAGTTTGATTAGCTTGAGTAATTTTGATTTTAGTTATTCTTATTCTCAATTATCACAATCAAGTCCTACGGTGCAACAAAATAAGATTGATAAACAAAGGGGTGCGATTGGATATACTTTTAATAATAATGGAAAATCAATTGAGCCATTTAGAAAACTAATTAAGTCAAGTTCGCCTTGGTTAACATGGGCCAAAGAAATTAATTTTAATCCAAAGCCAAGCTTAATCAGTTATCGTGCTGTGTTTGATCGTCAATTTGGTGAGTTTATTCCAAGGGTGGTGAATTCATTTGATGGCACTACCGATAAAGTGGATACTACTTATGATAAGTATTTTACCATGAGTCGCATATTTAATATGCGTTGGGGTTTAAGCCGATCCTTGAACTTGGATATGACGGCTAACTTAAATTCAAGAATAGATGAGCCAAGCGGCCGTATTGATACCAAGGAGAAAAAGGATTCATTAACAAGAATACTACTTCGTGCTGGCCGTAATACTTTGTATAATCAAAGAGTCACGCTCAGATACGATATACCCACTAGTAAGTTTCCATTAACGGATTGGATTATGTCAAGTTATAACGCATCAACCAATTATAATTGGGTAGGCGCGAGTAGGTTGGCCCAGGACTTGGGCAATATGATTGAAAATACATTTTCACAACAATTAAGTGCACAGTTTAACTTTTCAAGCTTCTATAATAAATCAAAATTTATTCGCGCTGCATTATCCGATGCACCTTATCAGTCCAGTGGTAATGCTGATCCTTTAGCGAATAAAATATTAATGACTAAAAAGGAGGCCTTGGATGGTAAATTGGGTAAGGAGAAAAAAGTGGCTTTACAAAAGTGGAGGGAAGCACGTAAGCAAGAACGTATTGCACAGCGTGTATTAAAAGCAAACGAACCCATTAATGTACCAGGGGGTGTAAAACAAATCGTTGGGTTATTAACGATGTTTAAAACAGCAACATTGGATTATTCTGAAAATTATAATAGTCGTTTGCCTGGTTATATGTCGGGTGTAAATTTATTGAATTCAACCTGGGATGGGTTAGCGCCTGGCTTAGATTATGCATTTGGTAAGCAACCTGATTCAATTTGGTTACGACGACAAGATGAGAAGGGTTTGTTGTCCAAGGATGATAAATTTAATTTAATGTTACGTCAGGGTTTTGATCAAAAATTATCTATTCGTTTACAAATTGAACCCGTCAGAGATTTAATTATCGATGTTAATTTAGATAAAACCTTTAGTAAAGACTATTCTGAATTATATAAGGATACAAGTGGCACAGGTGTAAAAAAGCACTTAAATCCATTGTCGGCTGGTGGTTTTAATATTACTTATTTTGCATTAAATACGTTTTTTGAAAGTCATGATCCTAATATGATTTCAAATGTTTTTAAAACCTTCCAGGATAATAGAGTACGAATTTCCAATAGGGTAGCGGAGAAAAACCCCTA
>JAURIP010000226.1 GCA_030832695.1 Sediminibacterium sp.
TACTCACATCACACCGCTCAACCGCCTATCCTTGCTGTATTCCTACCCTGGGGAAGTTCAGCAGGAGCTGGTCGTGTAAGACCTGCCGGTGCAAATGTAGGACAAATGAATTGATTAAAAAAGTACGCCTATAACTACCTAATATTGATTAGAATGTACCGTTGTAAAGCCAATTAAATGGTCATGTCTGGCACCTGGTGGCCGATAATAAATAAAAATCGAATAGGCATTTTCTGTTTCCCAATGATCCCCTTCGGTTTCATTAAAATCAAGCATTGGGTCTGGTGCAGCTTTGTCCCTTAAAATATAGGAATAACTATAATACCCTTGTTTCAGAAATAAGGATTTTTGATATGCCTTTGTGACAAGATTAAATTTCATCTCAGCAGAGGCATCTAATACATTATTGGTAAGCGACCCTACTAAATATAAATTTTCGCCTATCAATGGCAATCGATTCGGGGGAACATAAGTAAAAACTATAGTTGCATAATCATTTTGATTTTCACTGTCAATAGACTCTGAATTTGAAATTAGAAATTGCCCATTTAAATCTTTAAAAATAAAATAAGGAGTCTGTGCTCTTGAAAAGTCAGGCTTTACATTAACAATAGTACCATTGGAAGTCGCTTCAAAATTAACAATACGATCCGACTTTAACCGAAAGCTTTGCAAGTCAAGCCATCTTGATTCCTTTCCGGATGGAAAAATTAAATCTCTTTCACTATTATATTCAAGTAAGCTACCTCTAACAAAATTGGGGGCATTTACACTAAGCGCATCATTAAACCGAAAATTTTGAATGACCTGCACTTGTATTTGATCAGGTTGAAAAAACGAAAGCTTTTTTGTTTCCACAGACAATTGCACTTTTTGATGTGTTTTTGAAATATTACCATCAAAAGGTTCTTGAATGGAAGATAAAATAGAAACTTGATCATCGACTACAAAAAATCGACTTGTAAAAACAACCTGTTGTGGATTCGAATCCTTATACACTTTAATAATATAATTCCCTGATTTTGTTGGACGACAATTGGTGTTAGGAAATGTAAATTTGTAGTGATAATAACGCTGAATTGCAATAGATGAAATGGAATACTGCGTAATTCTATTTTGATTAAAGCCCTGTAAATAATCAAATACACTCAAATTAGCTAAACGCCAATCGGAATTCATTAATTCTACTGAATAAAAATAATTTTGATATTTGGCTTTCAAATCATCAAAGCTAATTTCAAGTGGATTCAGCTGACTTAACGAAATAACTGGCATGGCAAGGGCATTCCCCATTGGATGAACGCGAATAGTTTTGATACTGCTATCATACACTTTATCTGGATTGATGGCATTTGCAGAATTTGCTTGCAACCCGATTAAAAGCCCCAATAAAATAAGCAATTGCTTACCCATGAATGAATTCATTTTGTCCAACACGAATCTAGTTCTTTATTCATTATTTTTAAGAATAAAAAACTAGATTTGGTAAAAATTAGCCACTTGTCCACCGCCTTTGATATCGCGAAAAAAATAAGTTTTCATCAAAAAAAAAGCTACACAAGTATCATTGTTAAGCTTTCCATTATTGCAACTGCAATTAGTGTGGCGGCAATTATATTAACCTTATCCTTGGTGAATGGATTTCAAGAAAGTATTGCAAATAAGGTGTTTTCATTTTGGGGGCATATACGAATCGAATCCGTCAACGGGAGTCCCCTTCGAAAAAATGAAGCTTTAATTAACACCTTGATAAATTCAAGTCAACAACAAATCAAGTCGATTACGCCATTCATTTCGCAATCTACTGTTATATCCTTTAAACAAGATATTGAAGGAATTGTAGCCCTTGGCGTAAATGCAGATGACCCCATTCCTTTTTTAGTGAAAGGCGAAAAATTAACACCTTCAAAAGATAGTTTAATGAAGGAAATCATCATCTCAGATGCCATTGCAAAAAAATTAAACATCCCATTAAATGAATATATCAAACTATATTTTTTAAACGGCACTAGTGTGCAACAACGCAAATTTAAAGTGGTAGGATTTTATCATTCCGGAATGCAGGATTATGATCAGCAATATATCATGGTTGATATTAAATCATTGTATCAATTAAGAAATAATATAACGGAAGTAGATGGATATACAGTAACCTTAAAGGATGCTAAATTCATTGATGAACAAAAAGATGCCATACAAGCGCAACTACCCGACAATTGGGTGAGTACAACTATCCCTAATTACTATCCCCAAATTTTTGACTGGATTGGCGTACAAACCATCAACCGAAATGTAGCAATTACAATCATGCTCATTATCGCCATCGTGAACCTAATTACCTGTTTGTTTATATTAATGTTGGAACGAGTTTCAATGATTGGCACACTTACTGCCATGGGAGCCACCAATGGATTTATTAGACAAATATTTATTTATCAAGCAAGCATCATTTGCTGGTCAGGAATTATAGTAGGAAGTATTTTAGGACTAGGCTTATCTCTATTACAACAATATTTTGGTTGGATACAATTAGACGAGACCGCCTACTTCATCAAAACATTACCCATAAAAATAGTCCCTACACAAATTGTAATTATCTTATTGGGAACCGCAGTGATTAGTTATATCTCTTTCTTACTTCCTACACTTTGGATAAAAAGAATTTCACCTGCAGCTGCAATTCGATTTGATTAAGACCGCCAGCTAGACAATAAAATTCCAGTAGCAACCGCCGCATTCAATGATTCAGCGGCACCATAATTAGTTATGGTCACTGGATGTGTTATATAGGGTTGCAAATTTGGCCTAATTCCTTTTGATTCATTTCCTATGACTAAAAAACAAGGTGCTTGTATTTTTGTTCTTGAAAGCGGTGCTCCTGCTAAAACAGCACCATAAACAGGCAACTTACTCGTTGACAATACTGCTTCTATATTGTATTGTGCTACATGAACTCTCAAAAAACTACCCATGGTACTTTGAACAACTTTCGGGTTGTATAAGCCTGCATTATCCTCTGACACCGCTATTTGCTTAACACCAAACCAATCTGCTGTTCTAATAATCGCGCCAAAATTTCCTGGATCTTGAATACCATCTAAAACAAGGGTTAATTCCTTATCAAATTTAAGTGGCGCGTTGGCAAGTTTTTTCTTTACCAATGCAAGTACTTGATTAGCGGTTTTGAATTGACTGATACGTGCTAATATAATTTCATCCACCTGCTCCGTAGGCACGCCTATTGCATCTTGTGCGTTTAGCCACTCAGCACTTGCGTATATTTTTTCAATCGTCCAATCACTTTCCAATAGCTCCTTTACTAATTTTGGTCCTTCGACAATAAATACAGATTCTTGGTCCCAATGTTTTTTATGGGCAAAAGATTGGATATATTTGAGCTCATTATTATTCATCTGTATTATGTTGTTTCTGAGGCTTAAAAATATCAGTTTCTTTTCAAGATTTTATCTTGTTGCCCTTTTATTTTTATTTACGGCCTGCGCAGATGTTAAAA
>JAURIP010000285.1 GCA_030832695.1 Sediminibacterium sp.
GATAGATAGTACCAATATGTATGCCATGGAGCAGATTCATGCCCAAAAGGCCTTATCTGGCAGTGTGTACCAAACTGATTTTCAGACGAATGGGAAGGGCCAACATGGCCGAATTTGGGAGAGTCAGCGGGGCGAAAACCTACTTTGCACCTATATTTTGGAGTTAATCACCCTGAAACAGGGTAAAAATTGGGTCCCAAGCGAGCAGTTGGCTTTCTCGGCAGCCGTGGCCCTGGGGGCGCAGGGTTTTTTTATGGAATTTGCTGGGGAAGAGACCAAAATCAAAAAACCCAATGATATCTATTGGCGTGACAGAAAGGCAGGGGGCATATTGATTGAAAACATGGTGCGCGGAACCCATTGGACTTGGACCGTCATTGGGATTGGATTGAATATCAACCAGACCCATTTTTCAAATGAGGCCGGGAATCCAGTTTCCTTAAAACAAATTACAGGCAAGGATTGGGATTTAAAAACAATGCAAAAAAAATTAGCGACGGCATTAAGCGCATCGTTAAATTCATGGTTAACAGAAGGGGAAGCGTTGACTTTACAAAAAATGGAATTACAATTAATTAAAAAAATTAGTGAATAAAGAAAAATACAATGGAATATAAATTAACGCAATACTCAAAAGGTGGTGGATGTGGTTGTAAAATTTCACCAGCCATACTATCTGAAATTTTAGCTGCGCACAATGTTGGTGCTAAAAGTAATGTACCTCAATTATTAGTAGGAAATGACAGTAGAGATGATGCTGCCGTATATCAAATAGATGAAAAAACGGCGGTGATAAGTACCACCGATTTTTTTATGCCCATTGTAGATGATGCATTTTCATTTGGACAAATTGCAGCAGCCAATGCCATTAGTGATGTGTATGCGATGGGCGGAAAACCTATATTTGCTTTGGCTGTATTGGGTTGGCCATTAGCATCACTTCCTGCGAGTGAAGCAGCTAAGGTAATGGAAGGTGCACGCAAAACCTGTGCTGAAGCGGGTATTGTTATTGCAGGCGGTCATAGTATTGATAGTCAAGATCCCATTTTTGGATTAGTGGTGAATGGAATTATTGACATTGAAAATTTAAAAAGAAATGATACTGCACAACAAGGTGATGTATTAATATTAACCAAACCATTAGGGGTGGGCATCATGGCAACTGCACAAAAAAGAGGATTATTAACTGAAGTTGATTTGAATTTTTTAGTAAAACAATTAACCACCATTAACAAAGCAGGAGAAGCATTGGGAAAAATAAAAGACGTACATGCGATGACTGATGTAACCGGTTTTGGATTGCTAGGACATTTAACAGAGATGATGGAAGGAAGTAATTTATCAGCTACCATACATTATAATAAAATTCCGATCATTCCAGCAGTTCGATCTTATATCGCACAAAAAACAATCCCTGGCGCTACAGCGCGCAATTGGAGCTCCTGCAGTGCTGGCGTAGTTTTTGGCGACGGCATTGACGAGGAAGAAGCGACCAAATTATTACCCGATCCGCAAACCAACGGCGGCTTATTAATCGCAGTAGCACCCCATGCATTACAGGAAGTACAAACTATTTTAAAAGATTTAGGCATTCAATATACCGAGCCTATTGGCAGCTGCAGTGCCGCGAGGGAAAAAAGGATTTATATCAATAAGGACTAGTATAAACGAGTACTTTTCGGCACTTATTTTATTGCTATTACTTATTCAAAAATCAAATGGCCTTTGTTTTTGATTTGATCGGGGGTGAGCTCGGCGACCATTTGAACGCCTTTAATACCGCGTACCGTTTGTAAAATATCATTTACTTTTTCATCATCAATCCACTCCCCTCTAATCCACCAAATAAAATCCATGTGTTTCAGTTCAGGCAATAAATATTCACCATCAAATTGGTTGTGATAAACAAAATGTTGAATGGAAGTGGTGGGTTCAGTTCCTTCATACATGGAAAAATAATAGGTTCTGTTTTTTCTTTTTAAAGCAATTTCATGATCAGGATTAAACCTGAATTCAAAACCCATATATTGATTTAATAAAATACAGAATTGATAATTTTTGATAGGCGCAGAAATACCTAAGATGCGAGAACCCTCGAAATCATTTTCGTTAATTGCATCCTGATCTAAAATTAATTTACCGCTCACTTTATAAATTTATATAACTATAACTAATTATCATAGCAATCTTCTTTGTTAAAACTCTATATCTAATTTCACCTCATCTACACCTCTTTTATATACTAAAGTAGTTTTATCCCCTTTTTTAAATTTTGAAAGTGCTGTCATATAACTCATCACATCTACTAACTTATAATCACCCACCTGTAATAATATATCTCCTCCCTTTAAGCCCAAACGCTCCGCTAATTTTCCTGGCGTTGCCCCTTCGATACGAACACCTGTACCCGTAAAAGCATAGTCAGGCATAACCCCTAAACTCACCGTAAATTTATTGCTTTTGCCCATGGAGTTTTCACGTGTTTTTAAAAAATCAAGCTTACCAACAGCATCCGTATTTTTAATGATATTATTTACATATTGAATGATAGCCGCTTCGCCTGAATAATTAATTTTGTCCCAATCGTCAGTCGCTTTATGATAATCACTATGACTACCAGTAAACATAAATAACACAGGCATATCCTTGCGATAAAAACTAGCATGATCGCTAGGACCCGCACCAGCACTGTCATAATGCGTAATTAAAGTGGTAGGTGTTTTTGCTAAAATATCGGCCCACTTAGTTGAAGTACCATATCCTCCTACCGTTAATTTACGCGCAGTATCATACCTGCCCACCATGTCCAAATTAATCATGTAATTTAAATTGCCCTTAAAGGTTGGGTGCTCTAACC
>JAURIP010000211.1 GCA_030832695.1 Sediminibacterium sp.
AAGCTTCGATCAAATTTATACTTGCCATAACATAATTTTTTTTCAAGCATGTAGCTTGATGATTTGTTAAAATTGAACTTGAACTATTGTTGATTTAATATTTTCATATGGTATTTGCATTTGCTGTTGCAATGCTTTTTTCCCTTTTCCCTCGGTCCACTCCAAAGTAATTTCCTGCTCACCCACTTCTAATAACTGCCCTTCCTTTTCCAAGCCATCATTCAAAGTAACCAACACCTTACGACCTTTATTTTTTTGGTATTGTCGTTGTAATAATAATGGTTCATCTACCCCAGGTGATGAAACTTCTAATGAAAAATCACCTTCCGGAAACCAAGCTTCTTCCTCGATGGCTTTGTACAATTTTCGGTTAAAAAAAGTACATCTTTCAATGGGTAAACCATTATCTCCGTCTAAAAACACTTTAATATTATTGGTCGGTTTCACTTTAATTTGAACACAAAAATAGCTTTGATCCTCTGCTAACAAAGGGTCAATCACTGCTTTTACCTTATCAATTAATACAATTGCTTCCATAATTAAAAAAGAAGAAGGGAACGATTTCGTTCCCTTCGATAGCTTTTACACTACACCAAAGGTAATAAAACGTGATGAAATAACCCAAAAATATTAAGAGACCCCTTATTTTTGCAGTATGAGTAAGCTGATTTTTTACGGATTAATGATCTATTTCCTATATAAATTTATTTTCAATGTGGTTGTACCAGTCAGTAAAGGCGTAAGAACAGTGAGACAAACCATGGAACAAGCGAGGGATGCAGCAGCGAAGCAACAAGCCAATGCAAATGCTCGGTCAAATAATACTTTTAACAGTGAGCCCAAGCCTCCTAGTCCTCCAATAGAGGCAGAATACATTGAATTTGAGGAAGTTAAGAAAAAATAATTTCTCCCATACGAGGTAGTAGCCTTAATGGTCACCTTAATTATTCGGGTCCAGCTTTTATCCTTGTCACAACTACAAATAGGCTTGAATTTCATTTTCTAGCATCATCCCGGGTTTTAGGTGAAGTACTTTCAACCCTACGGAAGCAGCAGCTAAAATATTGGGTTCATTATCATCTACAAATAAGGTTTCTTCTGCCACCAAGCCCTCTTTCTCTAATATATAAGTAAAAGAAACAGGCTCGGGTTTGCGCATCCCCATTTTATGAGAATAATAAGGCTTTTGAAACAAGGACTCAAATGGATAATCAGCCACCTCCTTTTCAAATTCCGGGATGAAATGATCACAGTGAATTTGATTGGTATTGGAATATAAAAAAGTGGGATATGTTTTATTATTTTCCTTAACCCATTCAATACTCGATTTTCTAAACCCCACTAACAATGAATTCCATGCAGTAATAATTTGATCATTGGTTAAGGGCAAATTTGCTAAAGTACGAAAGCCATCAAAAAATGCTTGTTCATTGACAAAACCCATTTCAAGATCAAGAAATAATGGATGTGATTGATTTAAGGTAAAATGAGACTCGATATTTTTTATTCCTATCGAAGTAAAGCCTTCATTCATTTTTTTAAAATCAATATCATATAAGACATTTCCTAAATCGAAGATTAAATTTTTGGTAGGTAGCATAATATAATTTGAACAATGTAAAGTAACTAAATTTTTTATCGTTTCATGGCATCAGCCATATGCTTGCATGCAGGTGTTCCGTTGCTTAATTCTTTTTTAATATTTTCATGTGATATATCGTCTCGATTTTGACTGAGTTTAAAAACATGTTTAAGTTCAGTAACTTCAATTTCAAAAGAAATAATTGCTTTCATATTTTCTTTCATGTATAAAGGATCTAAATTTTTCACCTGTGTTGGCGAATTTGGATCTTTTTCAAAATGTGCCGTAAGCTCGGAAAGTAAGTTATACAAATGGTCTTCGCCCTTCATTTCTATTTTACCAACTGCATGCACTGATTGATAATTCCAAGTACTTGCAACCTCCTTAACTGAATACCAGCTTGCACTTACAAAAGCGGAGGGTGCAGAAAAAATGACTAGTAGATTATTATTTAATTCAAATGCAATCGTATGATCTTGCTTGCGCATGACATGACCACTAATAATTATTTTATCGTTTTCTATTTTTAATAATACAGGTACTTGCGTTGCTACTGGAAAGCCTTTATTATCTACACCACAAATAGTAACAAAAGGATTAGCGTGCATAAAGTCAACCACTTCTTGATGATCTTTGGCTTTGTAATAAGGTATGTTATACATTATAAACTTTTTATTTTAGTTATTTAAATAATTGCGTTTGCATCAATTTATAAATAAAGCGGCAGCTCGGTGGTGGTTTTTATTTCATCCATCACAAACAAACTATTAATATGTGCCACCATGGGAAGCACTGCTAATTTTTCTTGATAAAATTTATTGTAAGATTCCACATCCTTGGTGACTAGTTTTAAAAAATAATCAAAATTGCCTGATACCAAACTACAGGAAATTACTTCGGGGTACTGTGAAATAATTTGTTCGAATTCGGAAAAATTATTGGTGGTTTGTTTGTCTAAGGTCACATGACAATGCACAATTAAACCAAGGTCAATTTTTTTTCTATCTAAAATGCCCACATACCCTTGAATATATCCTTCCAATTCCAAACGTTTAATGCGGTCATGTGTTGGGCTCATGGAAAGGTTCACTTGCGCGCTGATATCTTTGATTTTTGCCAAAGCATTTTTTTGCAAAATTTTCAAAATGGCAATATCAATGGAATCTAAACTCATAAGTGATGCATTGAAGGTGAAGGAATAATTTCTGCCCAAGGGCAAAACAGCAGTCAAAATTACCGACAATTTCTTAAAATACTAGTTTTTATAGTATAATTTACTGAATTTTTGATATTATATCCTAATATTTCCTTTTTGATGATATTTATGCAGTAAATAAAACAAATTTTATGATTATCGGATGCCCAAAAGAAATTAAGGTTCAGGAGTACAGAGTTGGTTTAACCCCTGAAGGTGCGGATGCGCTCGTAAGACAAGGCCATACAGTTTATGTAGAAACCAAAGCAGGCGCTGGTTCGGGATTTTCTGATGAGGCTTATATTAAAGCGGGCGCTGCAATTTTAGCAACTGCAAGTGAAGTGTATGGTATTGCTGAGATGATTATCAAAGTAAAAGAACCATTAGCAGTGGAATTTCCATTAATAAAAGCAGGACAAATTTTATTTACCTATTTCCATTTTGCAGCATCCAAAGAATTAACCGACGCAATGATGAAATCGCATGCAGTATGTATTGCTTATGAAACAGTGGAATTACTTGATGGTTCTTTGCCGTTATTAGTTCCTATGTCGGAAGTTGCAGGAAGAATGGCGGTGAATGTGGGTGCATATTATTTAGGCAAGCCATTCGGCGGTAAAGGAAAATTATTAGGTGGTGTGCCAGGTGTGAAACCAGCAGAAGTATTAATTATAGGTGGTGGTATTGTAGGAACACAGGCAGCGAAGATGGCAGCAGGCCTAGGTGCGAATGTAACTATCATGGATACCAACTTAACAAGATTAAGATATTTGTCGGATGTAATGCCAGCGAATGTGGTAACACAATATTCAACTTTAATGGCGATACAAGAAAAATTACCAACGGTTGACTTAGTGGTTGGCGCTGTTTTATTACACGGTGCAAAAGCGC
>JAURIP010000313.1 GCA_030832695.1 Sediminibacterium sp.
CTTGTGTTTTTATACAATGTATTAAATTCAGCTATAGCTGTATTAATGCCTTGTACTTTTTCCTTTTCATTCTTCCATTGTAGTTGTAAATCAGCTAATTTATTTTTTACCCCTTGTGTTACCTTAGGATCTGTTACATCTATTAAACCTTTTAAATGAAAAAAGTCAACATTTAATTTACTAGGCCAATTAATTACGTCCTGCCCGTTTTGAGTTCGACTTTCAATAATAGCAGTTTCCCAAGTATCAATTCTTTTGATTAAACTATCGGCCGCACTTGTAATAACTTTTGCTGATTCAACTTTACCTAATGTTTCACTATAGTATTGCAGTTGCTTTTTAATTCCTCGAAGATTGTTCACTGTAGTGTGTATGTTGCTGATTGTGGCAGTAATGCTTTCCAGTAACATTTGCTGCTCTTGCCAATCAAGATCAGTGACTTTAATATTTGGATTAGGTAAAACAGTGATACTTGTTTCAACTATTTCCTTTTTATATTTTAATTGTGCTTTATATTTTCCGGGAGGTACTGCGTATCCACTATAACTTCCTAATACAAATGCACCATTCACATCAGGAGATAAATCATCTGTTCTAAAATCCCATAAAAATCTATTGTGTCCCTCATTATCACTAAGCTTGGTCTTTGCAGAAGGGCCACCTGGATATTTTTTAAAATTATCATCTTCAACATTTGTATATGTACGTATCAATTTTCCTTGATCTGAAACAATGGAAAGCGTTACGGTATCTTTTTCACCCAACTTAGGTAAAAAATAATCTAGAATAACACCCTCGGGTGCATTTTGCCCCATGTTTACGTTTTTTTCAGGTAGTCCGTTTCCTGCGCCATATTTATATGCATTTTTAGGTGTAATAATCGTAGGTGCTGATATGCTGTTAAAATTGGCGTTTTGTTGAATAGTGCTAATATCATCTAAAATCCAAAACGCACGTCCAGCTGTAGCCGCAACTAAATCATTATCGCGTATCATCAAATCGGTAACAGGGACAATAGGTAAATTTAATTGAAAAGGTTTCCAAGTTGTACCTGCATCATTTGAAATATAAAATCCTCTTTCGCTACCTGCGTATAATATGTTTTTATTTTTATTATCTTCTCTAATTACTTTTACGAAGTCGTCATTTTTTATTCCATTATTAATTTTTGTCCAAGTTTTTCCATTGTCGGTTGTTTTATAGGTATAGGATGCATAATCATTAAATTTATATCTAGTCGCACTTATATATACCACTCCTTGATCAAAACGAGATACCTCGATACTGTTAATTTGCGACTCAATTAAATCAGCGGGCGTAATATTCTGCCAATTTTTTCCTGCATCAGTTGTTACATACACTAAGCCACAATCACTACCTGTATAGATCGTGTTTGCATCTAATGGAGATTCCTTTACATAAAAGATGGTATTATAATTTTCGCCACCAGCACCTTCATTGGTGAAAGGTATACCACCAGGTCCTTGTTTTGATTTATCATTTCTAGTTAAGTCGGGACTTACTACTTCCCAGTTAAATCCGCCATTACTTGTTTTTAGTAAAACATTTCCTGCATGATAAATTATTTTAGGGTTGTGTAATGATGTAACAATTGGCGCATTCCAATTAAAACGATATTTCATTTCCTTGGGTTGTATCGCTAAATTTAAACTTGGATAGGCTTGAATATCTTTTACCTCATTTGTCTTTGTATTTAATACTTCAATGTATCCTTGATAACAGCCCCCATAAACGAGTAATGGATCGTTAGGATCAAAACTTAAATAAGCGGATTCACAACCTGCGCCATAATTCCAGTCTCGTTCGGTGATTGCACCCGTATTATTTCTGCTTGCAATGATCACGGATGAGTTGTCTTGTTGGCCACCATAAACTTTATAGGGAAAAACATTATCCGTATTTACTCTGTAAAATTGCGCAGTGGGCTGATTCATAATGGATGACCAGGTTTTCGCTTGGTCATAAGTAATTTCACCTCCGCCATCATCGGCTAATCCAATAATATTATTGTTCTTCGGATGAATCCATAAATCATGGGTATCTCCATGACCCACTTTTACATTTGAAAATGTTTTTCCTCCATCTATTGATTTCATCATTGGTGCGTTCAGCACATACACGATATTTTCATTTTTAGTATCTGCATATACTTTCATATAATACCATGAACGCGATGAGATATCTTGATTATTTGAAAGTAAAGCCCAGCTTTTTCCCCCGTCATCTGATCGATATAATCCTGATTTCTTTTTTTCTGATTCCACAATTGCAAAAACACGATTTGAATTTACCCTCGAAACACTAATACCCATTTTACCTAAGTTGGTGGGTAGCCCTTCCGTTAACTTAGTCCAAGTTTCACCTTCGTCCACTGATTTCCAAAGTGAAGAACCTTTACCCCCACTAGATACTGTCCAAGGATATCGACGGTGTTCCCAAGCAGCAGCATATAATATTCGTGGATTATTCATGTCCATAGATAATGAGGCTATGCCTGTGCTGTCATTAATATATAAAACCTTTTTCCAATGCGCCCCCC
>JAURIP010000297.1 GCA_030832695.1 Sediminibacterium sp.
AAAGGTAACAAATGCGGTTCATATTTTATACATAGCTTTGTAATATGAGAAGCTTATTATTTTTAATGCTCGCCATGGTCCAATTTAGCCCCTTGCATACGCAAGAATTAACGGGTAAATGGAAAGGCTACTTTATCCCTAATAATGATCCTGAATCACGCATCTATATTTATGAAGTTGAAATTAAAGAAAATGAGAACCATGATTTAAGCGTGGTTACCTACACCAATTTATCGGGTAATTTTTCAGCAAAAGCCATTGCCACAGGTTTTTATTCTGTAAATACAAAACTGGTGAGCATTAACGAAACAAAGTTTGAGGACATCAATATTGTGGGCGATATGCAAGCTTGTTTAATGATAAATTTTTTAACCTTTACCAATAATCGTGGCAGAGGAATATTGCAAGGAACTTATATATCCAATAATGAAAAAGGCACCAGAGATTGTGGTGGTGGAAAAGTATATTTAGAAAAAGAAGGCCTCATAAAAAAAATAGCAAATCAAGAAGCAAAAGTTAACGGAAATAATGCAAATGCAAAAAACACGAAAACCCCTATTAAAACCACAACTGTAAATAAAACAAGCAACGCAATTAAAACTACAGCTTCAATTTTAGCCAAAAAACCTAGCACGCTATTGAATACAAAGGAATCCAGTACTAATATTATCCCTAAACCTAGCGCTAATCCTATTGCAAATAATGTTGGGAATTCCAACCCAAAAACAAATACAGTAACGCAACTAAAATTACCCCCACCAACTAGCAATAGTTCGCCTGTTACTGTTAAAAAAGAAGTGCCCGCGGCGATTGCACTATCGGCCTTAAATACCTCAGTTTCGACAAATACGCCTCTTGCAAAAGTGGCCGACCCCATTGTAATTAATACATCCCCTGCTTCTAAAGATTCAGAAACAAGTAAGTCAAACAAAGAAGTTAAAAGTGAGTCCCTTACTGGGAATAACAATCCTAGCAATAATAATGACGAAACACTCCCTTGGGTTTTATTAGGAAGAGAGAATAAATTAATTAAAAGGCTAACTACTACTAGTAAAAAAATAAGCCTTGACTTGTATGATAATGGGACTATCGATAATGATACTATCATTATTTATGACAATAATAAGGTAATTGCGAGCTTAAAAAGACTCAGTTACAAAGCAATTCATGTTGACCTTGAATTTACTACAGCACAACACGACATCATCATTGTGGCCCATAATATGGGTTCAATACCACCAAATACGGCCTTAGTTGTTTTAAATGATGGCAATAACAGGCAGGAATATTTCATCACCACGACCAACAAAGTGAATGCAAAATTTGAGTTTGTTTACAAACCCAGTGATTAAGGTTGACTAATTTTCTTGTAAAATATAACTAGCTACAACTAACTCATTTTCAATATTATAATAAGGGTTAATTGATTTTTTATTTAAAGAAATCCATAATAAACCCTCCTCCTCCATATCCGCTTTATTACCATTGGTATTAAAAATATAAACCGCCTGTTTGTTATAACCTATACTCCCTAACAAATGTAATAATTGAATACTTGCCATATTCACCGCTAAGTTTAATTCCTCCGGATATTGTTCTAGGACAACGCCTTGTAATTCATCTTGAAAATTCACCAACCCCGATTTAAATAAATTCAGCAAAATGGTATCCTTCGTGATAAATGCATTTGGCAAAGAATCACATCTTAAAATGACCTCCTTTGACTTTGCAAATACATCGGCAGTATCATTTTTAGCTAATCCCTGTAGTATTCCCTCGTAATCTTTGATGATTAAGGTGCACAAATCATCTAATTGGGGATTATTATTGGACGCGGCAAATGACCACAAATCCTTATGTACACCCTGCTTTTCAGGGCTATTACAGGCCACTAGTAGGATGCTTAAAATGAATATATAAATCTTACCCATAAAATATTTTCCCAAATTTATACCAATTTACATACTCCAACTAGCTAACTTTGCGGTCTGAATTGAAAAAAGTATGCTAATAGGATTACAAAATGTAACATTTGAGTTTGGGGCAAGGGCAATTGTGAGTGAAGCAACTTGGCATATTCAACCAGGCGAACGCATCGGATTAATTGGCTATAATGGTACCGGTAAGTCAACACTTTTGAAATTATTAGTGGGTCAGTTAACCCCTTCGAAAGGAACTATTGAAAAAGGAAAGGATACCACCATTGGCTACTTACATCAGGATTTATTAAGCTTTGACACGAACGAATCCATTACAGAAGTGGCATTAGGTGCATTTGAAAGAGTGCGTGAATTAGAAAAAGAAGTTGAGAAATTAGGGGTTGAATTAGAAGCCAATCCTGAGGATAATGATTTACTCATCAAATATACCGACGCTTTACACGAAATTGATTTGTTAGATGGTTATAATATTAATCATAAAGCAGAGGAAGTATTACATGGATTAGGTTTTACAACCAAGGATTTATCTCGTCCCTATTTGGAATTTAGTGGTGGATGGAGAATGCGTGTTTTATTAGCAAAAATGATTTTACAAGCACCAGATGTATTATTATTGGATGAGCCTACGAATCACTTGGATTTACCTAGTATTGAATGGCTTGAAAAATATTTGATTCACTACAAAGGCAGTGTAGTTATTGTAAGTCACGACAAATATTTCTTGAATAAAATGGTGAATAAAATTGTTGAGGTGTACCAACAACAATTAAATTT
>JAURIP010000362.1 GCA_030832695.1 Sediminibacterium sp.
CTCGTTATTCTCAATCCTTTGAATTGTTCTGAGGTTTAATCCTGTCTGTTCTGAAAGTTCTTTTTGAGAGCAATTCAAACTTGTTCTAATCTCTTTTAATCTTGCGCCAAATTCCATTTGCAAATATGATATGAGTAAATGAATAAATTAGTGACAAATAGGCGTCATTTAGACGTCATTTTGGTATGTCTAAGTCAAAAATACGATCAGAAAGTCTAAAAAATACATTAAAAATGTACTTTTGAAATATGAAAATTCATACAAATATGCCTAAGGCTTTAAAGCCATTCTTTCTTGAAGAATTAGAAATTGCTAAAAACTATCTATCAGATAAGAATTTTACAGCAAGTTGGCATCATCTTGAAAGAGCCCATATAATTGGCCAACCCTATCCCTATCATCATACCCTTGTTCATTGGAAAATGTTCCTTTTTGGAATCAAAATAAAAGACCTAAAAGAGATAGTTGGACAAATTCCACGTTTGCTTGTTGGTGGAATTAAATCTTTTGTTGGGGAGATCCCAGTTGGTAATACAGGAGGGGCCGATGTACCCCCTCTTCAGAAAATGGAGATCCCAGCTGAATTACAGAAAATTATTGACGAGCATAAATAATAAATCTATGAATTCAAATCAAATACTATTTCCTAAATTATCTCTGATACTAAATATTCTAGTTCTAATTCCCGTATGTACTAGTTTACTACTCAAATTTAGTTGGGTAAATGATTCACTTGGGATTGAATCACCTGCTCGCGGCATTCTTATTTCAATTTATCTAGCAATTCTTATATTCTCAGTGGTATTGTTATTCAAATTTGATCCAAAATTTGTAATGGCGCTTTTATTGGTCCAAGTGTTTTATAAAGTATTAAGCCCCATAATGGTTGGAACTTTAAATAATCCAGTAATCATAAGTAATTTATTTATTGCATTATTTCATTCTTTTAGCATTTGGAAATTAGCTTCTGAAAAAAAGTTTTTTTAACTTTAGTAAACCTGAATAAACATCTAATTCATAAAAAAAGATATATCATGGATAAAATAACTATAATAAAATCACTTGATGAAAATGTAATTCAATTCAATGAGCTCGTAAAGAATTTAAATAAAGATGAGTTTGAAATAAATATAAACGATAAATGGTCTGCGGGTCAAGATTTAGTACACTTAATTAAAGTGCTTAAGATAGTAAATATTGGATTTACATTACCAAAACCTATTTTGCGCTTAATATATGGCATTAATAAAAATAACAATCGATCTTTTGAACAGCTTCAAATGTTGTACAAAAGCGCATTAGACGGTGGAGTAAAAGCACCAACAATCTATGTACCAAAACCAGTTGCATATATTGATAAAGATAATTTAATTCAAAAGCATGCATCATTGAATAAATCATTCATTGATAAATTGAACAACCATACCCAATATGAATTAGATAGCTATAGATTACCTCACCCAATCTTAGGAAAAATTTCCCTAGGAGAACTCGCTATCTTCACCTCCTTCCATACTTCGCATCATTATGAGTTGTTAAAATCAAAACTAGGCCATTAAAACACCTATAATGAATCAAAGTAAGTTTATATTATCAATCACTATAATTGGGTTGTTTATTCTAATGTTGAGTTCATGTAGTGCGCCTTCAAAAAAATCAACTCCACAAATCAATAAAGATACAATTCAAAAAAAATCAAATCCAGTCGTTTACTTTGAAATACCAGTATTAGATATGGAAAGGGCAACTCGGTTTTATTCAACTGTTTTCAACTTTAAAGTTGATACTACAATTATTGATAATAATGAAATGGCTTTATTTCCATTTACTGAAGCAAACTCGGGAATTTCAGGCGCATTAGTAAAAGGGGAGATTTATAAACCGACAAAAGATGGCGTATTGATCTACTTCAATACTGCTAATATTGATGAGACATTGAGATTAGCGAATAAAAATGGCGGGCAAATCCTCTATCCAAAAACCGATAATGGAATTGGTCTAGTTGCAGAATTTGAAGACACAGAAGGAAACAGAATAGCTTTGTATCAGTCAAAAGAATGACAAAAACCTCACGCAGAAACAACAAAGGACCCACGATTTAACGTAAGTCCTTGATTTTCATGTAGCGAGACCGGGATTTGAACCCGGGACCTCAGGGTTATGAAGATTTTTTGTGAAAATGAATGCGTTGATTTGTAGTGA
>JAURIP010000096.1 GCA_030832695.1 Sediminibacterium sp.
CGCCATTTGGATCTGGATTTGTGAAATTACTAGCGTTACCTAGCACAAAACGCCAAATAACATAACCTGCTACGATACACGCGATGGGTGCTAATGTAGCAATCAAGTTTCCGCCTTCTTGAGGCTGTGCAGCGCTTTTAGCTGTTGCAGTTGATTTTGAAAGATCAGCCATGATTCAATTGATTTTAGTTTAAAATTATTTTTTTAGTTACCCTTAATAATGTTAGCCCATTTTTCTCTCAAAAATATAAATTAATAGTTATTAAGGGCTTACAAAATAAGTAATTTATTGGTCCAAACAAATTTCCAAGTATTTTTTTATTATAAAGTTTTACAAAAAACCATACTTATCACGAAACTTGTATATTTACTACTCTTATTTATAAACTAATAATGTTTAATATGAAAAAAATCATGCTCGTTTTTGGCCTATTTGTGATCATGCAAAATCAGGTTCAAAGTCAACGCCCAGGCGGCCCTAGACCCGATCAAATGCCAGGCCAACGCCCTGATACAAGTGGCGTAAAAAGGGATAGTGTAAGAAAGGATATCCCACTTGTAAAAACCGGCCCCAAAGCCTATGGGGAAGTGATCACCAAAAAAGCAGTTAGCCAAAAAGGTGTTTTTACCGTACATTTCTTAGATGATAAATTCTATTTTGATATCCCAGACCAATTAATAGGCAGGGAACTTTTGGCAGTAACACGTTTTGTTAAAGTTCCAGGTGGCGCCCGTAAATATGGTGGCGAGGAAGTGAATGAACAAAGCATTGTATTCGAAAAAGGACCCAATCAGCGCATATTCATGCGTGTGGTAAGCCTAATAAGTAAGGCCGACTCCACACAAACCATCGCAAAAGCGGTGAAAAACTCCTATTTGGACCCTATTGTGGCTTCTTTTGATATAAAAGCATTCGGAAAGGATTCAAATAGCTCCATTATTGATGTTACTGACTTTTTTAAAGGGGATAACCAAGCGGTGAGCTTGACTAGTAATGAAAAGCGTTCTTTTAACCTTAGCGCTTTGGCATCAGATCGTTCCTTTATACAAAGTATCAAATCATACCCTAAGAATATTGAAATTAGGACTGTTAAAACCTATTCTGCGTCCGCGGGCGGTGGCATTGGAAGTCCAATGGGTGGTGGAAGCACCATTCCGGCTGTAAGCAATGCAGGAGCAGTTACTTTTGAATTAAATACCTCGGTTTTATTGTTACCGGAGGTTCCAATGAATCGCCGTTTATTTGATCCAAGGGTAGGTTATTTCGCAGATAATTTTGTAACCTATTCTGATGACCAACATAAGGTAGAAAGCCAAACCTTCGCGGTTCGTTACAGATTAGAACCTAAGCCTGCAGATATGGAGAATTATAAAAAAGGCATGTTGGTGGAGCCAGCAAAACCAATTGTATATTATATCGACCCAGCGACACCAAAAAAATGGGTGCCTTATTTAATTGCAGGGGTGAATGATTGGAATGTTGCTTTTGAAAAAGCAGGTTGGAAAAATGCAATCAGCGGAAAAGAGTGGCCTAACGATAGCACCATGAGTTTAGAAGATGCACGTTATTCGGTGATTCGTTATTTCGCATCAGATATTGAAAATGCCTATGGCCCGCAAGTACATGATCCAAGAAGTGGTGAAATTTTAGAAAGCCATATTGGATGGTACCACAATGTGATGAACTTAGTGCATGATTGGTTTATGATTCAAACTGCTGCAGTAGATAGTAGCGCACGTAAAATGAAATTTGATGATGAATTAATGGGACAATTGATTCGCTTTGTATCCTCTCACGAGGTTGGACACACTTTAGGTTTAAGACATAATATGGGAAGTAGTAGTAAAACACCTGTTGAAAATTTAAGAAATAAAAAATGGGTGGAAGCAAATGGTCATAGTGCGTCTATTATGGACTATGCACGTTTTAACTATGTTGCACAACCTGAAGACAATATAAATCAAACTGGTTTATTTCCACGTATTGGAGATTATGATAAGTGGGCTATTCAATGGGGATATACTTACACAGGTGAATCGGATGTGAATGAAGATAAAAAAGAAAATAACAAATGGATTATCGCTAATTTAAAAAATAATCCAAGAGTTTGGTTTGGTGGTGAAGGATATGGATCTGATCCACGCGCACAAACGGAAGACTTAGGTGATAATGCAGTTTTAGCAAGCGAGTATGGTATCAAAAACTTAAAACGCATCCTCGTTAAATTACCAGAGTGGACAAAAGAAGAAGCTGATAAATATGAAAACTTAAGTGATATTTATATGCAATTAGCTGGGCAATTTAATAGATACATGAACCATGTTGCTAAAAATATTGGTGGTGTTTATGAGAATATTAAAAGCGTCGAAGAGCCAGGTGATGTTTATACGCCTACGCCAGTAGCAATGCAAAAAAGTGCAATGGCATTTTTACAAAATCAATTATTCACTACGCCAAAATGGTTATTGGATAATACAATTTTGAATAAAATTTCAAACCCTGTTGCCAATGAGCGTGTACAAGGGATTCAAACAAGTGTATTAAAAAGCTTGCTTGACAAAGGCCGCTTATTAAGATTAACCACTAGTAACACTCGTTTCAACAATGCAAGCTATGCATTAAACGAAATGATGGATGATGTAAGAAAAGGATTGTTTAGCGAATTAAGTACGCAAAAAGCAACGGATATATTCCGTCGCAATTTGCAAAAAACGTATGTAAGTCAATTAAATGACTTAATCAATCCTAGTGCCAGCCCAGCTGCCGCAGCTGGAGGATTTAGAATTGGCGCCCCAGTGGACGTTGAAAATTCAGATGTATATTCTGAAGCTAAATCACAATTAAAGAAATTAGCAGCTTCCTTAAGAGCAGCTAGTTCAAGTGATGCAGCAACTTCAAGCCACTACGCTGATTTACAAGACAGAATTAAGAAAGCATTAGATCCTAAGTAAATAGGAACTGCTTTTCAAATAACTCAAAAGCCCCGCCCGATCAATCGGTGCGGGGCTTTTTTATGCAACTGCTATTTTGTAGCGATAAATAAATGGTAAGCTTTTCGATTAAATAAAACTACTCATATCGAAGTGCGTCAATTGGATTAAGTGCTGCTGCTTTCATCGCTGGATAAATGCCTGCAACCAGTCCAACCAAGGTACAAATGGCAATTCCAATACCCACCCATAACCAAGGGACAATGAAGCCTGTTTTTAAAACAATACTAAATATATTTCCCACGAGCACCCCTAAAATAATACCAAAGATGGCGCCTAAAATACTAATCAAAATACTTTCAAATAAAAATTGACGTCGCACATCCCTTCTTTTACCTCCGAGGGCTTTGATCAATCCAACTTCTCTTGTACGCTCATTTACGGCCACTAACATAATATTCATTAACCCAATCGCTGCGCCAATTAAAGTAATCAAACCTATAGCACCAGCAGCGCCACTAATGCCCGCCAACAATCCAATAAATATATCTGCGAACTTATCACTCTTGTCAATGATGAAATTATCCGACTCACTAGGTATTAGTCTACGCGCCTTTCTCATTTGCTCCATGGATTCACCAATGGCTGGATCCAACTCAGCTACATTGTTGACCATCACACCTATTTGATAGGAGGAACTTATGTTTTGATATTGTCGGATATTTTTTAGTGAAGTTACAATGACATCATCCTGACGCATCATTGCACTTGAGCCCTTTGATTTTAATAAACCAATAACACGGTAAGGCTTACCTCCCACTAAAATAACTTTGTCAATACTTTTTTCGGGATTGTTGGGAAATAATTTAGTGGCCACATTACTGCCAATCAAACAAACATTACGACCACTTTGCAAATCCACATTATTTAAGTTTCTACCTAAGTCTAATTGGTATCCATTAACCCCTAAATAATTTTCATCGCCACCCCACATGGAAACCTGCGGATTGGTTTTATAATTTTTATAACGAAGTTCATTATTCCCATTACCACGTCGATATACACTTACTTGTGCCCTATTAAAACCATAATTATCCTTAAAATAAACTGATTCCTCTAGTTTAATAGGCTTGTCTAAATTTGATTTTTTTTCCTTTTGGCCTACCTTCTGTTTTGAAAATTCTTGCTTGTTTCTTCCGCCACCACCCATCATTCTTGCATTCATTTCCTTATAACGAATACTAAATGCGTTCGCCCCCATAAAAGAAAAGTTTTCCTTTAAGCTTTGATTCATCGCTGATATTGCGGTAATTATACCAATCAGCGCCATGATACCAAAAGCAATAATGGCCACCGTAATGCCCGTTCGTAGTTTATTGCTTTTTACAGTGCGCCAAGCTAAAATAAAGGAATCCTGAAGCGTCATGCTAATTATAATTATTGAACATTAAAGGTAGGACAGATTTATGCAATGATACCCCTACTATTTGAAGAGCGGTTAAAAGTAGAGATAATTGAACAATAAATTAGGGAAAACACCCAGAACAACAATCAAAACGGCAATGACGACCAACTTGTAAGTATAGGTTTTATCTAATTCGCCAATCGCAGGTGTCCCTGGTATAAAATACATGGCTTGAATCAATTTGAAATAATAATACACACTGATACTAGCAAAAATCATTGCCACCACCACCAACCAGATGCCTGCACCCGCTATTAAAACAGCATTGATCATATAATATTTCGCAAAAAATCCACCCGTAATGGGGATACCTGCTAAAGAACATAAAAACACAGTCGTTAAAAAGGCTAATAATGGATGCGACTTTGCCAAGCCGTGAAAAGCTTCAAAACTATTTTCTTTCATTTTAACCAACACAGCAAAAATACCGATGCTTGCTAATGAATATACAACAATGTATAAAAGAATGCCTTCGTTAGCAAAATTTGAAGTACCATACAATGCGAATAACATGAAACCTGCTTGTGCGATACTAGAATAAGTTAACATTCTTTTTACGCTTCTTTGAAATACGGCAGTTACATTCCCCACCATCAATGTACTTACAATGACCAATGGCAATATTATGCCCCAAGTTTTTTCAAACGGCTTATATTGAACAAGGTAAATATTAATGAATGCGATAAACCCTGCCGATTTAGCAATGGTTGCCATGAAGGAAGTGAATACAGTGGGGGCGCCATCATATACATCCGGCGTCCAAAAATGAAATGGTGCTGCAGAAACTTTAAAATTCATTGCAGCAAATATCAAAATGAGTCCGGCTGAAAACATGAACTGCTCATTGAGTATGCTAGGATCAGGTGGGATTATTGTGAAACTGCCTGTTGCGCCATAAATAAAGGTGATGCCCAATAATAGAATACCTGTTGAAAAAGAGCCCATTAAAAAATATTTAATGGCCGCCTCATTACTGAATAAACTTTTTTTATCTGAGCCAGTTAAAATATATAATGGGATGGATAAAATTTCAATGCCAATGAACAACATCAATAAATTATCAAAGGAAGTTAAAATGCTCGCACCACAAAGCATAAAAAAGAATAAGGCATAAAAATCTGCCGCATGATTTCCAATTTTAGATATTTCTTCTCCATTGATCCATATGTAAATAAAAGTTAAGCAATAAAATAAGGTGTTGGTATACAAACCGAATCTCGTAAACGACAACATATTCTTCGTATCCACATCAACCACATACCAACCATTCAACTGCGCTAGATTAGCTAAGAACAATAAAAACAAACCAATTAAAGCAATATTTTTTTGCTTATTTTCTCCCTTGATACTCCAGGAAGCAAACATCATTACAACGCCTAAAAAAGCAGAAACTATAATTGCATTCATTACTAATGTGTTTAAATTTATTTAACGATTATTTGCTGTAAACTATCGGCCGTTAAATCGAATAAAGGCTGTGGAAATACCCCTGTAACAAAAACGATAATCAATAAAACGATTAATACAATTTGCGCAGGTTTATTTATAGTTTGCATTTGATTGATAGATGTACTCACTTCGCCGTAGGCTACCTTTTGAACCATATTTAAGGTATAGATCGCTGCCAATATAATACTTACTCCTGCAGCTGCCCCTACCCAAACATTATACTGGAACAAACTATTAAACATTAAAAATTCACCCACAAAAGCATTGGTTAATGGGAGTGCTATATTGGCTAAAGCAAAACCCACTAACAATATCGCAAGCGTGGGTTGTTTTTTTGCAAGTCCACCCATTTGTTGCATTGATCTAGTACCTGTTTGTTGTTCAATAATATCTGCAACAATCCATAA
>JAURIP010000237.1 GCA_030832695.1 Sediminibacterium sp.
AAAATGTTTGAGCGCATACACTAAATTTGGATCGAAGATAGCCTATTATCCCCTTTTACAACCGCTGCAAGGTCAAATTTTTCATTTCATAAATGAGGCATCGATTGTCAAAAAATGAGTTTAATTTTGATTCAAATTCTAAAATATGGATCCACTATTACGTTTGTCAAATTTAAAAAAATATTATGCTACCCAAAAAGCGGTGGATGATATTAGTTTTGAAATACAAAAAGGAAGCATTTTTGGATTGCTTGGGCCGAATGGCGCTGGTAAAACAACCTTGCTCAGAATGATTACTGGTATTTTTTACCCAGATGGCGGTGACATCTTATTAGACGGAAAAGCGTTTGATCCAATTAACGATATCCAAAAAATTGGCTATATGCCTGAAGAAAGAGGCTTGTATAAAAAAATGAAAATTGGAGAACAAGCATTATACCTAGCGCAATTAAAAGGATTATCAAAGGCCGAGGCTACTGAAAAAATAAAGTATTGGTTTAAGAAATTTGAAATGGAAACCTGGTGGAATAAAAAGGTGGAAGATTTAAGTAAAGGGATGAGCCAAAAATTACAATTTGTTATTACCGTATTACACGAACCTAAATTGATCATTCTAGACGAACCCTTTAGTGGCTTGGATCCTTTAAATGCGAATTTAATTAAGGAAGAAATTTATAACCTCGCAAAAAAAGGCGCTACCATCATATTCAGCACGCATCGTATGGAGCAGGTGGAGGAAATATGTGACCATATCGTACTAATGAACCTAGGTAAAAAAATATTAGATGGTACCGTAGGTGATATTAAGCAACAGTTTAAAGAAAATAATTTCTTGATTCAAACGGATAATGAAGTTACCATTAATAGTAACCCAATTTTCACTACTGTAAGCAATGAACATCATAAAATATTAGTAAAAATAAATGAGGGCTATCAATCCAATGATGTACTAAAATATTTATTGCAGGAAAATGTCAATATTGTTTCCTACAATGAGTTGCTGCCTTCCTTAAATGATATTTTTATCAAATTGGTCGAAAACACACATGCCACAGCAAGGGCATTTCAAAATAATTAAATTTTAAAAGTACTCCGATGAATAAAACTTGGTTAATTATACAAAGAGAATACCTCACAAGGGTTAAAAACAAACGTTTTTTAATACTTACTTTTCTAATGCCAATATTAGTGGTGGGCTTTATTGCTGCATCCGGCTATTTAGCCATTTCTGGTGTGGAACAACGCAGTATTGCTGTAATTGATCCCAACGGATTTATTAAAAATTCATTAAAAAATACGAACCAGATTAGTTTTAGTTTTCCAAATGATGTGGACACTACTAATTACAAAGAAAAAGGATTTACCGATATTTTAATATTACCAGAATTCAAGAAGAATGAAAAATCGGATTATATATTAAGGTCTCAAAAATCAATGGGATTAATGTTACAGGAAAGTATTAGTAATAAAATTAACAAGGCTATTGAAGATCAAATGTTGCAGGATGCAGGGATTCAACAAAGTATTTTAGATTCTATACATAGCGCCTCTAATGTTGCTGAATTAAAAGCTTATGAGGACAAAGGAAAATCAAGTAAGGAAAGTAATGCAGGCTTGGCCATGGGAATAGGATATGCAAGTGGTTTACTTATCTATTTAACCATGTTTATTTATGGCGCGATGGTCATGCGTGGCGTAATGGAGGAAAAAACTAATCGCATTGCCGAAGTTATTATAAGTAGTGTAAAACCTTTTGAACTAATGATGGGTAAAATTATTGGTATTGGCGCAGTAGGATTAACCCAATTTATTTTATGGATTGTGCTCATCATCAGTTTAACCAGTGTTGCCATGGGATTTTTACCAGCAGATGTACAAAGTCAAGTAGCCACCCTACAGCAAACGAATGGTCAAATGGCTGCAGGCGGCATGGCACAAGCAAGTGAATCAGCCATGAAAATATATAATATACAACATACAATTGCTACTGCAAATTGGCCTTTAATCATTGGTTGTTTTATATTTTATTTTATTGGTGGTTATTTATTTTACGCAGCACTTTTTGCAGCAGTAGGAAGCACCGTAAATGAGGATCCGCAGGATGCGCAAAGTTTAATGTTCCCTATTACTATGCCACTTATATTTTCGTATGTAATTACGACTATGGTAACACAAAATCCAAATACCCCCATTGCTTTTTGGGCCAGTATTATTCCATTTAGTTCACCCATGGTCATGATGGCAAGAGTTGCCTATGGTGTTCCTAGTGCAGTATCTTATTGGGAATTAATATTAAGTATGGCAGTATTAGTGGGTGGATTTATTTTCACCACTTGGCTAAGTGGCCGCATTTACCGCACCGGCATATTATTGTATGGTAAAAAAGTAACTTGGAAATTAATGTTTAAATGGGCATTTAAGAAAAGCTAAGAATAACCTAGTAAGTGCTTCTTATAATGCAATGCGCACATTCACGCCAGTCCTTGTAGATACAATTGGCGGTGAGGAGGAAATGTAAGGTGTGGTTCGACGTTGATCAAAGAAGAATTTAAGATTGATCTTACTATTCAATACATAATCAATGGAAGGTTGTAAGGTAATTTCCTTTTGGCCTCCTGTGCCATAGGCATTTGCTTGATCCAAACGACTATTACTATTATACATATCACGAAGACCAACATCTAATCTGAAAGTTAAATCGTTGGCTAATTTAGCATTGTTCATGCCAGGAATATTAAATGGAAGTTTTAATCCCCTTGCACGATAGCTGGTTCCAAAAATCCATTCCTTACTATTATTTTCACTTAATTGGTAATCCACCAAACTTAATGCAAGTAAGCGGCTCTTTTTATATTCAAAACGTAATGACCATTGGGTATTTGTGGTTACATTAACACCAATCAATGGTTCCATTCGTTCACTGATGGTAATATTAGGTATTAAGAAATAAGGAATATAGTTACCGCTGATTGGATCTAAGAACGAAGGTGCTCCTAAAAATAATCTGTCCACATACATCAATGAACTTGCAAAGCTATTCATGGATAAACTTCCATTATAACCATGAGACAAGGAAATATTAGTGAAAAAATTAGACAGCGGTTTAATTTTAGATAAACCATTATACAAAATGCTCCAATTAGGCATAGGCAACATCCCCGAAAATGGATTTGAACGTATATTACTATTGTTCTGGTTCAATAAAGCAACGGATTCCTTATCCTTACCGGTATAGGCCGCTATAAATGCAGGTATTAAAACATCCTGCGAATATTTACCATACCCAATCGCATAACCATTAGGATCTTTTTTATTATCCCAGTAGGGGTTTTTCTCCGCTACCCTATTGGAAATTCGTACTC
>JAURIP010000204.1 GCA_030832695.1 Sediminibacterium sp.
GTAATGGAACCATTTTTTGTTGAAGTAATACGCTCTTGCATCAATCCCATTTCAGTTGCCAATGTTGGTTGGTAACCTACCGCAGATGGCATACGACCTAATAAAGCCGACACCTCAGAACCTGCTTGTGTAAAACGGAAGATATTATCAACGAAAAATAAAATGTCTTTTCCTTTTCCTGCACCATCTCCATCACGGAAATATTCTGCAATGGTCAAACCACTTAAGGCAACACGCGCACGTGCTCCAGGAGGTTCATTCATTTGTCCAAATACAAAAGTAGCTTTTGATTCTTTTAATTCTTCTAAGTTTACTTTGCTTAAATCCCATCCACCTTCTTCCATGCTATGTTTGAAAGCATCACCATATTTCATGATACCTGCTTCAATCATTTCACGTAACAAATCATTACCCTCACGTGTTCTTTCACCCACACCCGCAAATACGGATAATCCACCATGCCCTTTGGCAATATTATTAATCAACTCTTGAATCAATACTGTTTTTCCTACACCCGCACCACCAAATAAACCAATCTTTCCACCTTTTGCATAGGGTTCAATCAAGTCAATTACTTTAATACCTGTAAACAACACTTCAGTGGCAGTACTTAAGTCCTCAAACTTTGGAGCAACTGCGTGAATTGGACGACCATTTGATTTATCTAATTGTGGTAAACCATCAATCGCATCACCTGTTACATTAAATAAACGACCATAAATATCATCACCTACTGGCATTGAAATTGGCTTACCCGAATCTTCTACTTCCATGCCTCTTACCAAACCTTCAGTTCCTTCCATGGCAATCGCACGAACACTATCCTCGCCTAAGTGCTGTTGCACTTCAAGAATGATTTTTTCGCCATTTGGTTTTAAGATAGCTAGGGCGTTATAGATTTCAGGAAGTGCATTCTGATTAGGAAATTGCACATCCACTACTGCGCCAATAATTTGTTTGATTTTACCTGTTGTTGCCATAATATTCTATTTCGGCTGCAAAGATAAGGTATTGCAATATTATTGCAAAAATTGTACGTAGATAATCGCAGCTAAAATTCCCCCAATAATGGGTCCAAATACCGGAACTGCGGCATATCCCCAATCACTAATGCCTTTCCCCTTAATTGGCAGGATAAAATGCATAATTCTAGGGCCCAAATCTCTCGCTGGATTAATGGCCCAGCCAGTGGGTCCACCCAATCCAAAGCCAATTCCACCCACTAATAGGGCTACAGGCAATGCAGATAATGACCCCAAATCGGATCCGGCTGGTTTTAGGAAAAAGATCCCTATTAAAAATAGCATGGTCGCCAAGGTTTCAGTGATGAAGTTTTGGGGCAAATTACGAATCGAAGGACCGGTACTAAATACCGCTAATTTCGCTGATGCGTCATTACACTCAATAAAATGATCCTTATATACCATCCAAACGACCAAAGCACCTAACATCGCCCCCAATAATTGGGCTAAAATATAAGAAGGTACCAAGGCCCAACTAAATTTACCAGCACTCGCAAGTGCAATAGTTACTGCAGGATTTAAATGTCCCCCACTAATACTACTTGTTACATACACCCCTACAAATACAGCAATCATCCATCCAAAAACAATAGAAATAAGTCCGCCATTATTTCCCTTAGTATTGGGAAGCACTACATTGGCAACAACACCATTACCAAGGGTGATGACAAGGGCTGTACCTAATAATTCCGCTACAAAAGGAGTCATGTTGTTCTATTTTAATTTTTAACGATATATTAAATTAAGAAAAAAGGAGCGTAAAATACTTATTTCAAAAATACAATTGAATAAGCAATTGCGTCCGTCTATTTATGCCATTTATTTTTACCAATTATTCGTTGCTTTAATTGCACGCGCCCAACCTTGAATACACTCGGATCTTTGTGCATCACTGTTGGTGGGTTCAAAGGTTTTATCTATTTGCCATTTAGATCTCAATTCTTCCAAATCCTTCCAAAATCCTACTGCTAAGCCTGCCAAATAAGCTGCACCTAATGCGGTAGTTTCAACCATGGTTGGACGAATCACTTTGGTATTTACAATATCCGATTGAAATTGCATCAATAAGTTATTATGTGTGGCGCCGCCATCCACGCGTAATTCCGCGATAGGAATTCCAGCATCTGCTTCCATTGCTTTTAACAAATCATAACTTTGAAATGCAATACTTTCCAATGCTGCGCGCGCAATATGCGCCGACGAAGTGCCGCGCGTTATTCCTACAATGGTACCTCTTGCATGTTGGTTCCAATAAGGCGCGCCTAATCCTGCAAATGCTGGTACCAGATAAACACCATCCGTATCATTTACTTGACTTGCTAATGCTTCAATTTCTGATGAATTTCTGATTAAGTGCAAGCCGTCTCTTAACCATTGTACTACAGCACCTCCTATAAATACGCTTCCCTCCAATGCATAATAAGTGTGCCCATTCATTTGCAATGCAATGGTGGTTAATAAATTATTTTTTGAAGTCACTGCTTTTTCACCGGTATGCATTAACATAAAACAACCCGTACCATAAGTATTTTTTACCATGCCCGCTTGCGTACACATTTGTCCAAATAATGCAGCTTGTTGGTCACCCGCAATTCCAGCAATTGGAATTTCGTGGTGTGCAAATAATTGCGTGGTATGTCCATAAATTTCACTGCTGCTTTTTACCTCAGGCAACATCGCAGCTGGCACATCTAAAATTTCCAATAGTTCTTTATCCCATTGTAGTGTATGAATATTAAATAACATGGTTCGAGATGCATTGGTCACATCTGTTACATGCACTTTACCGTTGGTTAATTTCCAAACCAACCAGGTATCAATCGTTCCGAAAATTAATTCTCCTTTGTTGGCAAGTTCACGCGCGCCTGCAACATGATCTAAAATCCATTTTACTTTTGAACCCGAAAAATAAGCATCAATCACAAGGCCTGTTTTTTCTTGAATTTTTTGCGCAAGTCCTTTTGCTTTTAAGGTATCGCAAAAATCTGCAGTCCTTCTATCCTGCCAAACAATGGCATTATAAATAGGCACCCCTGTAATTTTATTCCAAACAACGGTGGTTTCTCTTTGATTGGTAATCCCAATAGCAGCAACATCATCAATGGATAAACCCTTCATGCTAATCGCTTCGGTCGCTACCCCCATTTGTGTGCTCCAAATTTCAAGTGGGTCATGTTCCACCCAACCAGCTTTGGGAAATATTTGCGTGAATTCTTTTTGAGAGGTTGCGTGAATTTGCCCTTGATGATCAAATAAAATAGCACGACTACTGGTCGTACCTTGATCAAAGGATAGAATATATTTTGACATTACAATCGTTTATTTAATGGTAAGTTAAAAAAAGAAATGCAAAACTACCTTCTGTTTTTTAACCAAGATTCAGGATCCAAGGCCACGCCCTTTTCGTTATAAATCATAAAGGAAATGGCACCCTCCCCATCTAGGTTCACGCCCGACTTACCTAAAACAGTTCCAGCTTTCACTTCCTGTCCCACATTCACAGTCGCATTATTTAAGTAGGTATACATCGTGAAGTATTTACCATGTTGAACGATAATGGTTAAATCACCATTTACATCCCCAACATAGGAAATCTTTCCATTGGCCACACTTCGAACTGAAGTTCCCTTAGGTGCTGCTAATTCAATACCGTCACTTTTTCGATTCAATTTAGTACCAGGAATATTTTCAACACCAAAATGTATATAAACATACCCCTTATCTGCAGGCCAAGGTAAATTACCTCGGTTGGTTTCAAATGAAACGGAGGTTTCCCTACCTTCTTCAGTGGTTTCTAATGCAGAATA
>JAURIP010000355.1 GCA_030832695.1 Sediminibacterium sp.
AAAGAGGGCTATTGGTTTCTTCAGAATAAATAAAGCTAAAAAGATCTACTTTTTTTTGAAAAAAACAATTAAAATGATAATCTTTAAGGTTATAAAGTGTTATTAAATTTTTCAACAAATATTTATGTCATCGATACTTAATTTAATTCTGTTACAAGCAACCGCTCAAGAAGAATTCACCATTTTAAGTTTATTGGAAAAAGGAGGGTATGTGATGTATCCAATCCTATTTTTGTTCAGTGTTGCTATCTTTTTATTTATTGAAAGGTATTTGTATATCAGAAAGACGACTAAAATAGACGAGAATTTTCTTCATAATATCAACGAACTTTTATTGGCCGGTAATATTCAAGCGGCTATCACCTATTGCAAGAATT
Organism: Sediminibacterium sp.; assembly: GCA_030832695.1. Next base: position 378 of record JAURIP010000355.1, read on the forward strand.
CCAAATTCCCAATCGCCAATATGTTAGAGCGTGGATTGGGTCGTTTAGGTTCTCCTATCCGTGAAATTGAAAGTGCGATTGAGAACAAGGCTAAGTTGGAAATCTACAACATGGAAAAGAACTTAGGTATTTTGAGTTCGATTGCTCGTATTGCGCCGATGTTTGGATTCTTGGGAACGGTTACGGGTATGATTCGTACGTTTCATAATATTTCTACTTCAAACAAAATTGAGATCTCGACGATCGCTTCTGGTATCTATGAAAAAATGGTTACTTCAGCTTCAGGTTTAATTGTGGGTATCATTGCCTATGTATTGTATACCTTGTTGATGACCATGATTGATCGCAGTATTAATAAGATGGAAATTGTAGCGATGGATTTTATTGATTTATTGCATAAGCCAGCTAACAAAAAATAATTGTATGAATTTTAGAAAGCGCGAAAGAGAAGCATCCGAGGTAGAGACAGGTGCATTAGCGGATATTTTGTTTTTCTTATTGATGTTTTTTTTAATGATATCGACTTTAGCTTCTCCGGATGCTATTCGTTTATTGCTTCCAAAGGCTGATTCTACAAAGGTGACTCCACCTGTAGTGGAGTCGATTCGTTTGTCGGTGGATGCTAGCAATACGTTTTATTTGGATGGCAATGCCAACGGTATTGCGATTGAACAAGTTGATTCTGCTCTAAAAGTTATTTTACAAACGAAGAAGGCTACCTCTTTGATTATATCAATAGATAAAACGCGTACAGTACAGGATTTGACTGATGTGTATGATTTAGCTGCCAAAAATAACCTTTCAATGGTGATGGCAGCGGAGAAGAAAAAATAAATATATGGAAGGCTACCTGAGTATAGCCCTTAAATCAATAGCCGTTTACGTGTTCATCGTGGCGGCTATTCGTGTTTTTGGAAAGAAAGAGTTTGCGCAATTATCCATTATCGATTTAGTTTTCATTTTATTAATTTCTAATTCAGTTCAAAATGCCATGGTGGGGGCCGACTCGTCACTAGAAGGTGGATTAGTTGCCGCATTTTCACTTTTTCTAATGAATTATGTGTTCAAAAAGATATCCTTGTTCAGCAAAGGTTTTTCCAAGGCCGTCGAAGGGGAGCCCATTATGTTAATATATCAAGGGGAAGTTAAATTGAGTGGCTTGGAAAAAGCGCAAATTTCAATAGACCAACTCAAGGCTGTGGTTCGTGAGCATGGCGTAGAAAGTGTTGAATTGGTTAATTTAGCGATGTTTGAAGTGGATGGTAATATTTCGGTGCTTTCGGATAATTTCAAGAAAAGCACCCAAAGAAAGCATAAAGGTCATCAAGTGATAGGCAAAAATACAGCCTAATATTGTATATTTGCTCACTTTCTTGTCTGTTTGTAGAGATAAGAGTCATTTTGTTTTCGTATTTAATGGAAAAGATATTAAAATTTGGGGGTACGAGTTGTGGTAGTGTAGTCAGCATTCAATCTGTTATTTCGATCATCGAATCGAATTTTAAGGCTCAAACTAAATTTGCTGTGGTTTTCTCCGCGATGAGCGGTGTGACAAACCAATTATTAGAAGCAGGAAACCTAGCTTCCAAGAGAAAAAATACCGATAATTCCATCATTGAAGATATTGAAAATCGGCATTTTGAGATTATTAAACACTTTATTCCGGTTACCGGCCAGTCCCAAGTGATTGCCCAAATCCGTACCTTAATCAATGAATTGCGCGATGTTTTAAAGGGAATAAGTTTAATTAAAGAAATTTCACCTAAGACCTCTGATTTGTTAGTGAGTTTTGGGGAACGTTTATCGACCCAATTGATTTTTTCGGTTTTGCAGCAAAAAGGTCTGCCCGTTGAATAT
>JAURIP010000078.1 GCA_030832695.1 Sediminibacterium sp.
GCTGCATAAACTTCTGCATTGTCAAAAAAGTTCACACCCGCATCATATGCAATACCCATTAATTCATCCGCTATGCGGTCGTCTATTTGCTTATGAAATGTCACCCAGCTTCCAAAACTTAATGTGCTTAATTGAAGCCCTGTTTTGCCCATATTTCTATATTCCATCTGCTTTATTTTAAGGGTTTAAGCTACTGCTATCTTGTAGGATGGCATAGCTGTTTGGTTGTGGTTTAAAGATACGAATGTCAGTTAAATTTTGATTGGCCTCTAGTCCCTTACCATAAATTTTGGCCAATGGACTATGCTGTTTCACTACCACATCCTGCTCGGTATAAAACTTGCCTGTGTTTTGATCCCAATACATTTCCTTACACCATAAGGTATCTCCAAGGGTGTTGAAAATAACGACATCGTCTTTTAAGTATACAATATTTTCTGTCTCTTTATATTTTGCATATTTTGCATAAAGCTGACTCTCAATTTGATTGCTATCTTTAAAAAAGTCTACATGGATGGATTGAGGAAATTCAATCATTTTGCTACTGTCCTCTAAATAACGATTCATCAAGGGCGCAGATAATTTTGCACCTAATTTACCATCATTACTTACATATATGGCAACATCTTTTCCAACATCAATTCCGTTAACTCTTGCGCTTAACGCTTTTACAGCATCTGCATCATTCTCACATGCAGCCATAAAAAAGCAGCTACTCAAACAAGAAACTGCTATTTTAAATATTTTATGGTGGCTTGTATTAATCATATTTACGTTTATTGAACCAAACGTCGCTTAAACTATACCCCACTGTAAATTGAACAAAATTTTCTTGGAAATTAGATACACCACCACCTCTTCTTCCTAATTGTAAAGCTAGATTCAATAAGGTGAATTGGTAATCGTAAGAACGGTACTTTCTAATAGGTAAGCCTAAGCCCATTGTTAAGCCGTTCACTTTTAGTCCGTTGTTATTGATGTTGATATAATCATTGCCACTGAATAAGCCAAATCGATATGTAACAGTAGACCAATAACTTTCAAAAGCATATGGATTAGGACATAACTGTGCTCCAGCGCGAAACATAGTAGCATTTCGAACTTGATCTGCTACCCCATAGAATTTATAACCATCCTTCCAGTTAGACTGATTCAATTCAATACCGACCACCCATTGATCATAGTTACCTCTAATAGTGGTGATTTTTTTATGTAAAGCAATACCAGCAGTGATTGTACTTGGTAGTTCTACGATGCCCTTAATGTTTTTTTGGAATAGTGCAGTATCAATAGGGATTTCCTGTGAAGATGTAAATGTACCATTCGATCTTAAAATATCTTGCTTTCCATTTAATTTTTGGTCAAGTGTATAAGTTCCGCCATAGCTTATTGTATATTCTGTTTTATCTTTTGTAACTGAATTGGTTGAACTTGATAATGGAAATTCTCCTTGTGCACCGAGGTTTAAAAACACACCACCAAAACTTGTATTGGTGCTTGATAGTGATTGATAAAAATAAGTTGAATCAATATCGAATAAAAGCGCCTTCACTACATCAATTTTCTTTCTGCCTAAGTTATAACCTGTATTCATACCAATACTTAAATGCTTCCAACTTTTACCAATTCCAAGAAAAGCTTGATTAATCCCACCCTCGCCTTTGTAGTTGGTGTAGACGGAATCCCCGATTTTAGGGTCATATAAAAAATCATTTACCGAATAATTAATTTGCGTTAGTGGTCTTAATCCAAATGCAAATCCAATTTTTTTTGCTTTACTAATTGGTACACCTACTACAACATAGTTGGGTATCAAATAAGTGGATTTCTCTTTTCCTGCAGGCGTTGTTCTTTTAAGATTGCTATTGGTTAAATTCAAGCCAATATCAAATGTGGTCATATAGATTCCTCCGTATGAAGCAGGGTTATTAAAATTAATGCTTTGTCCAAAAGCACCATTCATAATGGGCGTGTATGCGGCAGTTAATCCACCCATGGCTTGGTTCGCAGCATTCTGACTGTTGTAAACTTCGTTACCTACGCCAAATCTTGAAAACGGGGAATTGATCTGAGCCTTTATTGGGGCAATAAAACAGAAAAGTCCTATGAATGGGGTTAACCTAAGTATTTTTTTCACTAATCGCATATAATCCTTTGTATATTAAATTTGGGTCGGCAAATATCCTTCTTTTTAAGTGAGGTACAAAATAACTAAGGTCTCCACCGGTTAATAGGGCGTTAAATTTGCTATATTTAGCCTCATAAGCATCAATTATACCATGAATTTCGGCTGACATCCCTAAAACGACTCCGGAAAGCAGGTTGGTTTTGGTATCATATCCTACCAAGCCAAAGCTTGGAGCTGGGTCAATTAATGGCAAAAGGGCTGTTAAATCATTCATAGACTTGAAACGCATGTGCATCCCCGGAGAGATACTGCCTCCCAAAAACTGCCCTCGATTATTGACAAAATTATAGGTAATACAGGTGCCAAGACAAATGACAAGACTATGTTCTGCTGGATATAAGTCCACAGCGGCTGCAACAAGTCCTAAGCGATCAGCTCCAATGGTTTCTGGTTTGCCTACTGGCGTTGTGAAATTTAATTTGGTTTGCGGTCCCAATAAATGGAATGGACCATAACTAGCCAATAAGCTTTCAATTGCTTTTTCGTGATGAATCACCGAGGAAAGCAATGTTTTACTTGGCTGGTATTGGTCTAATAATTTTTGCACAGATGCAATCCCATCATTTTCTAAAAGCTCCAATTTTTCTAATTGATTGCCTTTAAAAATTGCCGCCTTTAATCGGGTGTTGCCAAAATCGAAACAAATTGTTGTAGACATAATGATTTTCGTAGTTCAAAATTAATTGCTTTCAAGCAAACTTTAGGTAAAACAATAGGCAAGTTGCAAAAGATTTCGGTTATTTGAAGTACAATTGACAGAATATGAAGGTAGCAGGGTTTACAATTATAAAAAATGCGGTGGTAAATGACTACCCAATTATGGAAGCCATTCGTTCTATTTTACCCGTGGTGGAAGAAATGATTGTTTTAATTGGGGATTCGACAGATGAGACCATTGCATTAATTGAATCCATTGGCGATCCCAAAATTAGAATTCATCACTCCATTTGGAATAAAGAATTAAGAAAAGGAGGGATTGTTTTAGCGGATGAAACTAATAAAGCATTTCAATTAATTGATGCTAGTTTTGATTGGGCGTTTTACATTCAAGGAGACGAAGTGGTGCATGAAAAATACCATCCAGCCATTCGAGCTGCATGTGAAAAATACAAGGACGATTTACCAGTACAAGGCTTATTATTCAAGTACAAACATTTTTATGGTACATATGATTATGTTGGTGATAGCAGAAAATGGTATGCTCATGAAATAAGGATTATTAGAAACGACAAAACCATTCGTTCTTATAGAGATGCTCAAGGTTTTAGGATTGGTAAAAATAAATTAAATGTAGCTACAATAGATGCTAGTATATATCATTATGGATGGGTTAAAAGTCCAGAACAGATGAGAAAAAAGCAAAAAGAAACTGCGATGTTTTGGAATGATGATTCCCAATTAGAGAAAATAAAAGCAAGTCCAGATTATTATGATTTTTCAGGCTATGATTCTTTAGAGCGTTTTACAGGGACACATCCTAATGTGATGAAAGATCGTATTGAAAAGAAAAATTGGATGATTGATATTGATGTATCAAAAAAGAAATTTTCTTTAAAAAATCTAGTTTTGTATTATTTTGAAAAATTGACTGGCAAAAGACTTTTTGATTATAAGAATTATAAAATCATAAGACACTAGATGTTTCATATTTCAAATTATAAAAAAGACCTTGCAGAAGGCAACTTTATCTCTATTGCAAGGGCAATTTCTTCTATAGAAAATGAAGATGCTGAGGTAGAAGATTTTTTGTCTAATTTAACGCCAAGCGCCATTCCGGTGATAGGCATAACAGGACCTCCAGGGGCCGGGAAAAGCACATTAATTTCATCATTAATTGGCAACTATGTTTTACAAAATAAAAAAGTTGCAGTTATTTCTGTTGATCCATCTTCGGTCAAGCATAAGGGTGCACTATTAGGAGATAGAATAAGGATGAAAGATTGGTATTTACACCCATCTGTTTACATTAGGTCACTTGCTTCAAGATTACATCTTGGAGGCTTGGTGAAGTCAACACATAAGATCGTCAAATTTTTAAAGTCAACAGGTTTTGATATCGTAATTCTAGAAACTGTTGGAGTTGGCCAGTCCGAGGTAGAAGTAGCATCTGTGGCGAATCCAACTTTACTGGTTTTGGTACCAGAGGCAGGGGATGATATTCAAATGATGAAATCTGGTTTGTTTGAAGTTGCAAATATTTTTGTGGTTAATAAATCGGACAGGGCGGATGCAAAAAAATTCCTTTCGCATCTTAAAATTTCACTGAATGATAGAATTCAATCCGGAGAAAAAATAGGTATTATTGAAACTGTAGCTAATACTGGTCAAGGTATTGAAGAGTTGGATAATTGCATTAATCGTTTTTTAACTCAATAAAGAAAAAATATGATCAGTTGGTTAAAATTTAAGAACTTCATAAATAAATTATTAAATAATAATAAACAAGTTGCATTGATTTGGTTTGGTTTAGTTTTTTTATCACTTCTTGGTGTAGTATTGAATCATTCATACAATAATTTCATCATTTTTAAGCAGTCGTTTTTTCACCTAAAGCAACAATTAAATTTATATAGTATCTACCCAAGTGAGTATTGGGATCATTATTATTATAGTCCAACTTTTGCTATTCTAGTTGCGCCATTCACCTTTGTTCCATCTTTTTTAGGACCATTTTCATGGGGTTTGATGGATGCTGGTATTTTATATTATGCAATTAGAAAACTCCCTATTAGTCTCTATAGTCAAAATGGAATTCTACTTTTATCTGTTCATGAAATGATGAATAATAGTTCTAATTTACAGAGCAATGGATTGATTGCGGGCTCTATCATACTCTCTTTCGTTTTTCTTCATAAACAAAAAGAACACAGCGCAACTTTGTCATTGCTACTAGGCTTTTTTATTAAACTATATGGTATTGTTGGTCTGGCATTTTTCTTTTTCAGTAAGCAAAAGGGTAAATTTATCGGGTATCTTATTTTGTGGATAATCGTTTTAGCGCTTCTGCCCCTTTTAATTACTAGTCCTGATTTTTTAATTCAATCTTATAAAGACTGGTTTGCTAGTTTATCAGTAAAGTCTAATTTTGATTTAACTGTTGATATGTATAAAAACATGGTTGACATAACGATTCAAGGAATGGTAAAAAGGGTATTTAATTTACCTACATTAAATAAATTTTATTTTATAATACCAGGGCTCATTTTATTTGCTTATCAGTATACAAAAATAAAATACTTCAATCATTTAGTATATCAGCTGTATATTTTATGTTCTGTAATGTTATTTCTAATTGTTTTTAATACAGGATCAGAGTCACCAACCTATATCATTGGTGTGGTGCCAATTTGTTTGTGGTATGTATTACAGAGAAAAACAGCCTCAACTAATCTTATATTTATAATTGCAATTTTCTTTTCTAGTTTTTCATATTCTGATTTATTAACACCTTGGTTTAGAACGCATATAATGCTTCCTTATGCACTCAAAGTAATTGGTTGTTTTTTAATCTGGGTAGTTATTTTAATTCAAATACATACTAAGCAATTCTTGACTATTGATCAAAATAAACTAATCGTATAAATGGACACCCTTTCTGTCGCTATAATCACATACAATGAAGAAAAGCATATTAGTAAATGTTTAGATAGTATCACAGCTGTTGCTGATGAAATAATTATAGTAGATTCATACTCGAATGATTCTACTATGGATATTTGCAACAAGTATCCGACTAAGATTATTCAAAATAAATTTAGTGATTTTTCTAGTCAAAGAAATTTGGCTATGTCTTTAGCCACAAAGTCATATTTATTATTCATAGATGCAGACGAAGTAATTAGTGATGAGCTTGCTACTAAAATCGCTGCATTAAAAAAGGAAGGCTTTGTAAAGGATGTTTATACCATCAATAGACTTACTAGGTTTTGTGGAAAATGGATTAAACATGGTATGTGGTATCCTGATAAAATACAAAGGATTGTAAAGCATGGGGTGGCTAGTTGGACAGGGGAAGTTCATGAGAAACTATTTTTTTTTAAACCACCCAGCAAAGGCTTTATAAAAGGACATTTACTACATTATAGTTACGATTCTGTTGGACAATTAGTTGAAAAGCTGGAAAAATATACGAATATTCAGTCAGCACAAATGTTTAAAGAAAAGAAGCAAGCAACTTGGATCAAAATTTATATCAATCCTGTATGGGCTTTTTTCAGTGGATATTTTTTAAAGTTAGGATTTCTTGATGGTTGGCAAGGAATCATCATTCAATATTCCATAGCTTTTCAAACTAAGAGAAAGTATATAAAATTAAAAAAATTATATCTTGGTCAAAAAGGTAATATTTAACTTGATTTTCAACTAGCTTTTTTCATTTTTCCACCATCTATAAGCGACATAACTCATGATGCCAAATGGCATTGCAGCAAGGTATAGAATACCAACATTAAATCCTTTTCCAGCTTCTTCACCAATCTGCGCAGCTGTTTTAGTGCAGATGGAACATTGTGCTTTTCCAGCTAAGACAATCAGTTGAAATACAAATAATAAGTAAATGCTTTTCATATTGCAAAAATAGGCATAAAAAACCCCGAATAATCGGGGGAATCTATTTTTTAAAAAAATTAAGCTTTTGCCTTTTGAGCAGCTGTCTTAATAGTTCTTGTTTTGTGTGGTCTGCTTTTGCCAAAAGAACCTAAAAAGCGCTTTCCTTTTGCTGTTTTTTTATCTCCTCTACCCATGATATTGTAATTTTTAAATTGTGATTGTAGCACAAATATAAAAAAACCCTCTGAATAAATGATTATCCGAGGGTTTTAATTCAAATAAATTTGAAATTACAACTTGCCGCTCAATTCTTTACCAGCCTTGAAACGTGCAACTTTCTTTGCTTTAATCTTAATAGTCTCACCTGTTTGTGGGTTACGACCAGTTCTTGCAGCACGCTTAGATACTGAGAA
>JAURIP010000157.1 GCA_030832695.1 Sediminibacterium sp.
AAATACAAATACAATTCAGCAATTTCAGGTACATCACTTTGCACATATAAAGAAACTTTTTCAGGATCCAATCCGCAAGCAATATTTTCAGCCACCACTCTTAGTACACTTTCTTGTAATTGTTTGGTATCTGGATGGGTAGTTAAGCTATGCCAGTTGGCAACAAAAAAGAAGCAATTAAAGTCATCCTGCATACGCACATAATTGCGCATCGCACCAAAATAGTTGCCTAAATGTAAGAACCCGGTGGGCCTAATTCCGCTCAATACAATTTCCTTTTCCATAGCTGTGCGAAGATAATGAAATGGGAACCCATTTTTTGCCATCTTTTTGGGATATTTGTACAGAATCTAAAAAAATTAGTTTGAGCCAAGCTTCTCTTTTATCCAGTCCTATTGAATACCTAAAGGGAGTAGGCCCTTTGCGGGCTGATATGCTTAAAAAAGAGCTTGAAATTTACACTTTCGGGGATCTGCTGCAGCACTTTCCATATCGGCATATTGACAAAACTCAGCTAAATACCATCGCATCTATCCAACCCGATCAGGAATTTATTCAGGTAAAGGGGGTGTTGCAGGGCATTGAAATGATCGGAGAGCGAAGAGCAAAGCGCATGGTATCACAGTTGAAAGATGCGACAGGGCAGTTGGAACTTGCTTGGTTTCAGGGGATTAATTGGGTGCAGAAAAATTTAGTAGAGGGGCAAATGTATTTGGTATATGGAAGGGTGAGCTTTTTTAACGGACGTGCACAAATTGTACATCCCGAAATTGAACTCTTTGTAGCAGCTACCCAAGGTCAAAAAGCATTGCTTGAACCCATTTATTCATCTACTGAAAAATTAAAATCGAGGGGATTAAATGGCAAACAAATTGGAAAACTTACCCAAACCTTATTCCAACAAATAAGTGCCAATGATTTGCCTGAAAATTTACCGGCCCATTTATTGACCAATCGAATGTCAAGATGGGAAGCCTTCAGACAGGTGCATTTTCCAACCTCAACGGATCTTTATAAAAAAGCATTAGACCGATTAATCTTTGAAGAATTATTTATTGCTCAGCTTCGAATTAACTTAATAAAAATTCAAAGACACAAAAATAGCCGAGGACATTTATTTGAAAAAGTAGGCGTTTATTTTAATGACTTTTACAATACATATTTACCTTTTGAATTAACGGGTGCACAAAAAAGAGTGATTAAGGAAATCAGAGTGGATACTGCGAAGGGCAAACAAATGAATCGCTTATTGCAAGGAGATGTGGGTAGTGGAAAAACAATGATTGCTTTATTAAGTATGTTAATTGCTGCAGATAATGGCTTTCAAAGTTGTATCATGGCGCCCACGGAAATTTTAGCGCAACAACACTATGCGAGTTTGGGGGAATTATTAAAATCAATGCCAATTGAAATAGCATTGTTAACTGGAAGTACAAAAATTGCCGAGCGGCGTCGCATCTTAAAAGGATTGGCCGAAGACACCATTCACTTTGTAGTGGGCACACATGCAATTATTGAAGATGCGGTACAATTTAAAAATTTAGGATTGGCTGTGATTGATGAGCAGCATAGGTTTGGGGTGGCACAACGCGCGCAGCTATGGAAAAAGTCGACTATCCCGCCACATGTATTAGTAATGACTGCTACACCTATTCCACGAACATTGGCCATGACTGCTTATGGTGATTTGGATTATAGTGTAATGGATGAATTACCGCCAGGAAGGCAGGTGATAAAAACAGTGCACAGATACGAAACTACAAGAGCGAATGTAATGGACTTTGTAAAAACTGAAATTGAAAAAGGACGACAAGCCTATTATGTGTATCCATTGATTGAAGAAAGTGAAAAGTTAAGTTTTGAGGATTTAATGCAAGGATACGAGCAAGTGAAAAGTCATTTTCCTGAGCCCAAGTATAAAATAAGTATGGTACATGGCAGGCAAAAAAATATTGAAAAGGAAACAAACATGAAAAGGTTTGTCACTGGAGATACACAAATATTAGTAGGTACCACTGTTATTGAAGTGGGCGTGAATGTGCCCAATGCTTCCGTGATGGTGATTGAGAGTGCAGAAAAATTTGGACTATCACAGCTGCATCAGTTACGCGGCAGGGTAGGTAGAGGCACGGAGCAGAGTTATTGTATTTTATTAAGTAGTGTAAAAGCAAGTAGGCTAGCAAAAGATCGGTTAAAAATTATGTGTACCACAAATGATGGATTTGTAATTGCAGAAAAGGACTTGGAATTAAGGGGTCCTGGTGATATTGATGGAACAAGACAAAGTGGGGCATTAAATTTCAAATTAGCTAATATTATTAACGATCGCGCCAATCTTGAATTAGCAAAGGAAGCAGCAGTGGCTATCTGCGAAAAGGATCCAATGCTCAACTTACCGGAACATCAGCAAACAAAATTGTTTTTACAGACCCAAAAAAATAAAATTGGTTGGGGTAAGATCGCTTAAGGAGCTGATTTTTTAATTAACTTGCTGACTACAACTTTACTCATTTATTATTCAAATTATATATTATGAAATACGCAGCTTTAGATTCAAAAATATTTATACAAAACAGAAAGCGTTTTGTAGCAAAAATGCAAAAAAATAGTATTGCCATTTTTGTAAGTAATGACGAGTTTCCTTACAATGCAGATGCGCTGCATAACTTCAAACAAAATACTGAAATGTTTTGGTTGTCAGGTATTGAGCAAGAAGGTTCCATGGTAATATTGTTCCCAGATAACCCAGATCCAAAATATAGGGAGGTGCTAGTATTGGTGCGCCCGCAAGAATTAAAAGAAATTTGGGATGGTAAAAGATTAAGGGCAAATGAAGCAACCAAAATTTCAGGAATGACCACCATTGTTTGGGTGGATTCCTTGGACGGTTTATTGCAACCTTGGATACATTTAGCAGATGCTATTTATTTGGATTCCAATGAAAATGATCGTAAGAATAATTTAATTCGTACCAATGAATATCGCTTCATTGATGAAATGCAATCAAGGTATCCTTTGCACCAATATTTACGCGCAGCAAAATTAATGAAGGAGTTGCGCAGCGTAAAAACAAAAGAGGAGGTAGTGGTGATCCAAAAAGCGATTGATATTACTGATATTGCTTTTAGACGTTTGTTACAATTCATTCAACCAGGTGTGCATGAATATGAAATTGAAGCTGAAATTTATCATTCCTTTTTAAGCCAACGCGCTACAGGGGTGGCTTATCACAGCATTATTGCGAGTGGCGATAATGCCCGCACCTTACATTATAATAGTAATAATAATGTATGCAAGGACGGCGAATTGGTTTTGATGGATTTTGGTGCAGAATATGGAGGCTACTGTGCGGATTTAACCAGAACAGTTCCTGTAAATGGTAAATTTACCAAACGCCAAAAGCAAGTATACAATGCTTGTTTGCATTTACATGATTATGCAAAATCAATTTTAAAACCTGGTATTAGTATTTTAAAATATACCGATAAAGTAGGAGAAGAAGCAACACAACAATTTTTGAAAATTGGGTTGTTGAAAAAAACGGAAGTTAAAAATGAGGATCCTGAAAACAGAGCATACAGAAAATATTTATACCATGGTATTTCACACCATTTAGGGTTGGATGTTCATGATTTAGGTACAAGAACGGCACCGATCACTGCGGGCATGGTATTTACCATCGAGCCAGGCATATACATCAAAGAAGAAGGTATGGGTGTAAGGATTGAAAATAACTTTTGGATTACAGCGAATGGCAATCAGGACTTAATGAAAAATATTCCAATTACTGTGGAGGAAATTGAATCCTTAATGAAACGCAACAAAAAATAAAGCATGTCTTCATTGAAAAATCAAATTCCTAATTTCATTACACTCCTTAATTTATTTTTTGGATGTTGGGCGATTGTATATGTTTTTCAAGCAGGTGCAATGGCGTCCATTGACGAAACAGGTGGAATGATTATTGAAATGCCAGAGCAATTATATATGGCCAGTTTAATGATCGGCATAGCTGCTGTGATTGATTTTTTTGATGGATTTGTAGCAAGATTATTAAAAGTGTCCTCTGAGATGGGAAAGCAATTGGATTCTCTTGCGGATGTGGTGAGTTTTGGTGTTGCGCCAGCATGTATTGTATTTCAGTTTTTAAGAATGTCCATGGCGAATGATGTAAATGCGTTTAGCCACAATTCAATAGTATTAGCACCTGCTTTTTTAATACCTATGGCTGGAGCGTATCGTTTAGCAAGGTTTAATTTGGATCAAACACAAACCACTTATTTTAAGGGAGTGCCCATTCCAATGATTGGTATATTAACTGCATCTTTACCTTTAATTTATTGGCAATCAGGTGCGGTAGCGCAAATAATGTTACTACCTACATTTTGGTATGGGTATATCATTATGGTGAGCTATTTAATGGTCATGAAAACACCGATGTTTGCATTAAAAGGGCTTAGTAATAAAAGAAAAATGGTCATTCCTTTACTTTTGGTTGGGATTGAGATTGCGTTAACCGCATTTTTTTACAAATGGCTAGCGATTCCATTTGGCTTTATGGGGTATTGCTTAGTATCTTTGTTGTACAAAAAAACAATTATTCAATAATTCTATATGATATATCAAGTTCAAATTAAAGTGATGCCATTAAAGGATTTATTAGATCCTCAA
>JAURIP010000315.1 GCA_030832695.1 Sediminibacterium sp.
AACTAATTTTTGAAAAAGGAAGTTTGCCTGCAATAGCCCTTTCATTTAAAGTTTGTACATCTTCTAAATGCACTTTAAAAGTATAGCCCTTGGTATCTATTTTATGATTTATTAAAGCATCAAAAATAAAGGTATCGTTAGGACAGGGAGAAAAACCAATTTCAAACTCAGGCATGGTTGGGCAGTTTATGAAGTGCGTCTAAGTATTGCAACAAAGTTTCATTTAAATTATAAATGGCTTCTTTCATTTTCCATTTGGCTTTATTTCTTTCACCTACATAATTGGATACCGCACGAATTTGAATAAAAGGAATATGTAAATCGCGTCCCATATAATGCAGTGCTGCGCCCTCCATGGATTCCAGGCTCGCTTTATAACGGCCACTGTATAAATCCATTTTATTTTTATCGGTGCTAATGGTATTAATAGTCACTGCTTTTTTAGTAGGCAGGTTCAATACATTGTACTGCTTTAACCATGGGTTGGGTAAAGATTTTTTTTCATAAGGTGCATCATTGGGCTTGTCTAATTTCAAATCAAATAAATCTTTCCAAACTTTATTTTCCATTACGCCAATATCTCCCGCAAAATCATCTTTCACTGCAAACACTTTTCCCAATGGAATTTTTTTATCAAAGCTACCACAAACACCCACTTGAATAATAAGGGTAGGGGTTTCTTGCACAAACATTTTCATTAGAGAAACGCTGCTGGCGAGTAAGCCAATACCCGATTCATGAAAGCCTACCGAAAAACGCTTGTTATTGGTAGCAAAAGAGGGGTTAATTTTTTGAAAGCTGGGCATCCATTCCCCGTTGGTAGCCGCAGTTATAATTACACGCATAACACAAAGGTCGGGAAAGGCCTCTGAAAAATGGTTAAGTTGGCCATCAAATTTATATCTTTGTATAAATAAGGCAGACATGGTGTATTTAACAAGGGCAGAACATTTTAATGCAGCGCATAAGCTAGCGAATCCTAATTGGAGCAAGGAAAAAAACGAGGAAGTGTTTGGGGCATGTGCAAACGAAAATTGGCATGGTCATAATTATGAAATATTGGTGACGGTAAAAGGGGAACCTGATGCTGAAACAGGATTTTTATTTGATGTAAAAAAGTTAAGCCAGCTTATTAATAAATACGTGGTTGATGAATTAGACCATAAGAACTTAAATGTAGATGTGCCCTTTATGCAAGGACAAATGTGCAGTACTGAAAATTTGGTTATTGCCATTTGGAAACAACTAGAACCACATATTCCAGCTCAGGTAAAATTGCACTGTATTAAGTTATATGAGACTCCTCGTATATATGTTGAATATTTTGGTGCCTAGAACCCCTTTGTTTGTAGTAAAATTTTGTCGAAAAAGGGTAAAATTCTTAAACGTTTAACTGTTTATATTAAAGACTAAACAATTCAAGCCCTTACACGTTATAATTAATGTAACTTTGACCTCTTAATTTGAAGCATGGAACAAAAAGTAGCAGTATTTAGAAAAGAGCATTTTAATGCTGCCCACAGATTGTTTTGTGCCGACTGGTCTGACGAAAAAAACATGCAAGTTTTTGGACCCTGCGCCAACCCAAATTACCACGGACATAATTACGAACTAATAGTACAAGTAAATGGTGTGCCTGATCCTATTACAGGATTTGTAATTAACACCAAAGAACTAAGTACCATTGTTAAAGAAGAAATTGTATCCCGATTTGATCACAAAAATTTAAACTTAGATACCGACGTTTTTAAAAATTTAAATCCTACTGCTGAAAATATTGCAATAGTTATTTATAATTTAATAAGACCACGTATTGATAAAGCATTAGACTTAAAAATTAGGTTGTATGAAACAGAAAGAAACTTTGTCGACTACCCCGCTTAAGGAGCAGCATATCGACTTAAGTAATTTATTAATAGAAGAAATGGGCGATGAGCATAAAGCTTCTTCAGTGGAAACCCCACTTCGCGCCGATGCATTCGACACAACAGATGAAGAAAAGATAGCCGCCATTGCACCGCATTTCAAAGCCATTATGGAAATATTAGGAATGGATTTGCGTGACGATAGTTTAAAAGGCACACCTCTTCGTGTTGCTAAAATGTATGTGAAAGAATTGTTCCAAGGTTTGAACCCTGCGAACATGCCAAGTATGACATTGTTTGAAAATAAATTTCAGTACAATGAAATGTTGGTTGAAAAGAATATTAATTTTTATACGAACTGCGAACACCATTTTGTGCCCTTCTTTGGTAAGGCACATGTAGCTTATATAAGCAGCGGTAAAGTTATTGGATTAAGTAAATTGAACAGACTGGTTGAATATTTTTCAAAGCGCCCTCAAGTGCAAGAGCGTTTAACGATGCAAATTGGAAAAGCACTTCAAACAGTATTACAAACACAGGATGTAGCGGTGATGATGGATGCCAAACATTTATGTGTGTCTAGTAGAGGTGTAAAGGACGATAGTTCTAACACTATTACTAGCTTTTTTGGTGGCAAGTTCCAAGAAGAGAAAAGGAAGATGGAATTCTTAAAATAT
>JAURIP010000026.1 GCA_030832695.1 Sediminibacterium sp.
GTAAATCGCAGTCAAGTAGTTTTACTAAAAATTTAGAAGCTGCCGTCCTTTTACTTGATAAATGTCATACCCGAGATCAATATAGTGCTGCTTTTGCAAAAATGGAGGAATTGCACAAGCAAGATCCATCCGCTTGGTTACCTACCTATTATGCAAGCATTATAAAAGCAAGAATGGCAATGAAAAAAATGGGCGATGCTGATCAACTTGCCAATGAAGCTATTCAATGGCTAAAGATTACTAAGGCGATACATAATAGTGATGAGGTGCTATGTTTGGAGAGTATAGTTTATACTTCAAAAATGGCGGTTAATCCTATTTTTAGATGGAAGGTGTATGAATCAAGAATAAAGAAACCATTAGAACAGGCAATCGCTTTAAATAAAAATAATCCAAGACCATATATTTTAAAAGCCAATTTACAATATAAAATGCCCGTTTTATTTGGCGGCGGTTGTAATTCTGCAAGGCCCATTGTACAAAAAGCAAAAGCTGCCATAGAGCAACAAAAATCTGAATTTACAGTAATGCCTCATTGGGGCGGACCAATTTTAGCAGATTTGATCAAGGCTTGTCCTTTATAAAACAGACCATCTTTTATTTAGAAGTATTTTTATTTAGTCTTATTTTTTTCTAAATATTATCGGTTATCAACAATTTAGAAAATTCTCAAATGAACAACATTATCCTGTTTGGTAGGGTATTTGGCTAAAAATCAATCAATTTAGGGCTTAAATATTGTTTCTTCAATTGATATATAATTATATATCTTTGTAAAATTAAGTCCAATGATAAAAAAGGTTAAGGAGATGATTAAACTAATTGAACTTGATGGCTGGTATTTACATTCCCAAAAAGGAAGTCATAAACAATATAAACATAGTATTAAAAAAGGGAGAGTGACAATTCCGGATCATGGAAAAAACGATGTACTGGATCATATGATTGTGAAATCAATTTTAAAACAGGCAGGATTATTGTAAACTTTAACTATACAATTATGAAAAAAAACATTGTTGAAATTTTCTTTGCTGCTAAAAACTTTTCAGCGCATGTGCCACAACTTCCTGGTTGTGTGTCAACAGGGAAAACGCCAGATGATATAAAATCTAATATTATAGAAGCAATTCAATTTCACTTAGAAGGTATAAAAGAGGATGGCGATAAACCGCCAGTTGCATTTAGAGGAAAATTTGAACTTATTTTTAAATTTGATACACAGAGTTTACTGAAATATTATAAGAATGTAATTACAGGTTCTGCTTTAGAAAAATATTCTGGCATCAATCAAAAGCAATTGAATCATTATGCAAATTTGCATAGAAAACCTAGGGTTGATCAAATTAAAAAAATACAATTGGCGTTTCATAATCTAGGAAAAGAACTGATGGCGGTTGAATTGTAACGAAAAATTAATTAATCCATCCCCTCCAAAATTTCATCCTTGGTTCCAGCAAACATGCGGGCGCTCATTTTTTTCATTGGATTTAAGCGCATATCTCTGTATCCTTGGCGGGCATGTATAATTCTGATACATTCAAATATGCTTGCTGTAAAGGAGCCTGCGTCAGCTTTATTTTTACCTGCAATATCAAATGCAGTGCCGTGATCGGGACTGGTTCTTACAATTGGTAAGCCAGCAGTAAAATTAACCCCTTCACCAAATGCCAATGATTTAAATGGAATTAAACCTTGGTCATGGTACATGGCTAACACGCCATCAAATTTTTCATGTTGGCCTCTTGCAAAAAATGCATCTGCAGAATAAGGACCGTATACCAACATTTGTTGTTTACTTTCCTTAATCGCTGGTTTTATAATTTCAATTTCTTCCTTTCCAATTAAACCATCATCACCTGCATGTGGGTTTAATGCCAATACCGCAATGCGAGGTGCATCAATACCAAAATCCTTTTTCAAACTACTATTTAGTATAGTGAGCTTTTGTTTTATTTTATCTTTGGTAATATAAGTACCTACTTCTTGTATGGTGATATGTTCAGTGACCAACGCCATTCTTAAATTATCGGCAACTAATAACATTAAATTTTCAGTGTTCCCAAATGCATGTTGTAAATAAGGGGTATGTCCACTAAAATTAAAACTAGGAGATTGAATATTTTTTTTGTGAATAGGTGCAGTGACCAATCCATCAATATGATTATTTTTTAAAGCAGTTACCGCAGCTTCTAGGGAAATGAGTGCATACTTGCCACCAATTTCTGAAGTTTCACCCGGGGTAATAGCAACTTCTTCCTCCCAGCAATTCATTACATTGACTTGCTTTGGATTTAACTTTGAAAAATCATTAATGGAGGCGTAATTAATTGCAAATTCAGGTAGCCCCTTTTTGTAAAAATTCAAGCATTTATTGTTCGCAAATATTACAGGAACCATAAAGTCCAACAAGCGATTATCGGACAATGATTTTATGATTAATTCAATGCCAATACCGTTTAAATCGCCACAAGTAAAGCCAATAATTGGTTTTTTGATTTCCGGGGTCATATCCATTTGATTAGGCTGTAAAAGTACGCACAAAAACCTAACTTTGCTTCATGCAGTACACGCTAAAAAAATCATTGGGACAGCACTTTCTAAAGGATGCCTCCATTTGTATTAGAATTAAGGATGCCTTGCTTGATCATGAAATTGCCCAATTATTGGAAGTAGGCCCTGGCGGAGGTGCGTTAACGCAGCATATTCATGATATCCCCACCAAGGATTTCAAGGCCATTGAGCTGGATACCGAAAAAGTGAATTTTTTATTGCATACTTATCCTGAATTACAAGGTAAATTGATCAATGTCGATTTTTTAGAAATGGACATCCCTTTTTCGGATGAATTTGTGGTGGTGGGCAATTTCCCCTACAATATATCTACGCAGATTGTTTTTAAAGTATTGGATTGGAAATTACAAGTGCCTGTGATGATTGGCATGTTTCAAAAGGAAGTAGCGGAGCGTATTGCGGCCAAGCCCAATTCAAAAGCCTATGGCATTTTGAGTGTTTTAGCGCAAGCGTTTTATGAGGTGACTTATTTATTTGATGTGCCACCGGAATCATTTACACCACCACCCAAAGTAATGAGTGGCGTGATTCAAATGAAACGTAAAACAAGTTTTCCAACGATGCTTTCGGAAAAAAGTTTTTATCATATTGTAAAAATGGCTTTTGGTCAGCGTCGTAAAATGTTACGCAATCCATTAAAGCCTTATTTTACTGCAGCGCAATTAGAGGATCCGATTTTTACGAAGCGTGCTGAAAATTTAACTTTTGAGGATTTTGCAGCCTTAACCTTTAAAATGCA
The DNA here is from genome assembly GCA_030832695.1 of Sediminibacterium sp. The sequence continues at coordinate 3,311 of JAURIP010000026.1, forward strand.
TGTTGCATCCACTTAAACAGCTTATTCGAAATAAAATATTTTTACAAATGGGATTGAGAATTATTATAACAGCACCTACGCCTCCTTTTTTAATGGAAACATTAACACAAAAGGGCTATGAAGTTATTTATGAACCTGCAATTTCCTATGAAGCTTTGTCAAAAATTATTGATACCGCTACGGGATTAATTGTTACAACGCGTTTGAAAATTGATCAATCTTTGATTAATGTTGCAACGCAATTAAAATGGATTGGTCGTATCGGAAGTGGGATGGAATTAATTGATACCGAATTTGCGGCTTCAAAAAATATTCAATGTTTTAGTACGCCCGAAGGAAACTGTACCACCGTTGGCGAACATACTTTAGGTTTATTATTAAGTTTAATGAACCGTATTGCTAGCGCCTATACACAAATTAAAAATGGTCAATGGATTCGAGACGCGAATAGGGCAGATGAGCTCACTGGAAAAACAGTGGGCATTATTGGTTTAGGTCATACGGGGGGTGCTTTTGCAAAAGTTTTATCTGGTTTTGATGTCAAAATATTAGCCCATGATATTTACAAAACCAATTTTGATACGGCGCAAATTAAACAAGCTAGTTTACAGCAAATCCAAACAGAGGCTGATGTGATTAGTTTGCATCTGCCTTTAACGGAGCTTACCCATCATTATGCGAATGATTCCTTTTTTAATGCATGCGTCCAAAAACCCTATTTTTTAAGTACTTGTAGGGGTGCGGTAACCAATACCGATGCTTTGCTTAAAGCGCTTCAAAATCAACTAGTTAGGGGGGTGGGGATGGATGTATTGGAAAACGAACAATTAGATAGCTATACGCCTTCAGAACAGGCGCGTTTAAAGGCCTTGATGGATTACCCCAATTTTATTTTAACGCCCCATATTGCAGGCTATAGCCAGGAAGCGTATTTCAAGATGTCCCAAATCCTATTAGGGAAATTAGGCATTATTTGACCTTAATTTAATATCTTTGCTTAATAGTGCAACGCTTCATTTATGTGGCGTTGTATTTTTTTTATAACTAAAGTGAACTGTATGAGTGAAATTAATATGTATGTAACGCAAGAGACCTTTGATAAAATGCGTGAGGAATTACATCGAATGAAATCGGTGGATCGTCCTGCGGCTTCAAGAGCTATTGGTGAAGCTAGAGAAAAAGGGGATTTAAAGGAGAATGCGGAATATGATTCGGCTAAGGAAGCACAAGGCATGTTAGAAGCAAAAATTAAGCAACACGAATCTGCTATTTCTAATGCGAAGATCGTGGATGTCACTACCATTGATACGAGTAAGGTGACTATTTTAACCAAAGTGACCATTACCAATCAAGCGACTAAAAAAACAGTCACTTATCATTTGGTTGGAGAAAAAGAAGCTGATTTGAAAGCTGGTAAAATTTCAGCATCATCTCCAATTGGCAAAGGCTTATTAGGTAAAAAAGTAGGTGAAATTGCTGAAATAATTGCACCGAATGGTACTATGAAATTTATGATTGACAATATTACTATTTAGTAATACGAAGATACTTTAGGATAACACCCCAAACGAAGCGCACACATTAATCTTGTGGGCGCTTCGTTTTTTTAATTAAATTAGTGTCTCAATACTTTCATTATGACTTTATTTTCAAAAATTATTGCAGGTGAAATTCCTTCCTATAAAATTGCAGAATCGGAAAAGTTTTTTGCTTTCCTAGATATTTTCCCTTTACAAAAAGGACATGTATTGGTAGTACCTAAAATGGAAGTAGATAAAATTTTTGAAGTACCTGATGATTTTTTAGCGGAGTTATTAATTTTTGCAAAACCTATTGCCAAAGCCATTGAACAAAGTTTTCCTTGTAATCGCGTTGGCATGGTTACCGTAGGTTTGGAAGTACCCCATGCACATCTGCATTTAATTCCAATTAATGAAGCAAAGGATATGGAATTTTCACAGCCTAAATTAAAATTAAGCAAGGAGGAATTTGAAGCCATTCAAAAAAGCATCCAATCGCATTTGCCTGCGTAATTTTTTAAATCATAATTTGTAAGATGCATACGTATTAGATAATTAGTTTTATCGACTCCTTCTTTGTAAACGTAAGATGTTATTGGAAGATTTGGGTAAACGAGTATTTTGCTGGTGCTACTTTAGCTTTTGCCTTCCTGGATTTTTTGCTAAAAAAGCATCCCAGCCTTTTAATCCTTTTGCTGTGGGTATAACAGGACTACTCATTTGATACCAATGACAAAGCGCAACACCTAATGCGTCGGTGGCATCAAAATATTTAGGTTGGCTTTTTAAATCTAAAATACGCTCCAACATTTTCCATACCATATCCTTATCGGCATTACCATTCCCGGTAATAGATTGTTTTACTTTTTTAGGGGCATATTCCGTCACCGGTAATTTAAACTGCATCGCAGCTGCAATCGCCACTCCTTGCGCGCGGCCTAACTTGAGCATGCTTTGTACGTTTTTCCCAAAAAAAGGGGCTTCAATGGCAAAATGTGCAGGCTGGTATTTTTCGATGAGTTCAATGATTTTAGCATGTATCAATTGGAGGCGCGCGTAAATATCCTTTTCCTTGGTCAATTTTAATACATCCATATGGATTAAAACAGGCTTTGTTCCTCCTTTTAAAACAGCAAAACCTAGAATTTGTGTTCCTGGATCAATTCCTAAAATAATGGGTGTTTTTGACATTTGCATTAAAGTTACAAATATGATGGCAAATTCCGAACTTTACCGCCAATGAAGGATACTTTAATAAATCGTTTACGCAGTTGGGGAAATAAATCTATTGGGTTGATCCTTTTTGTTGTGTGCTTAGTGGCTATTTATAATAAAGTGGCGCACAATGAAAATTTGAACCAATACAGTGCCGACATTAAAATTCAGTTTGAGAAAGTTACTTTTCTTGAATGGGCTGTATTGTTATTGCTTTTTTTAGGCAACTATTTAATGGAAGCAATAAAGTGGCAAAATTTACTGGCATCATGGAATCCGATTTCAATTTTTAAATCCTATAAGTCTGTACTGATTGGACAAGCTTTTGCTTTTTTTACCCCAGCGCGTTCGGGCGATTATGTAGGCCGTATTTTATTACTGCCGCCTGGTACTAAAATAAAAGGGGCTGCACAATTGGCTTGGTCCTCTTATGCACAACTCATCATTACCATTAGCATTGGGAGTATCGCACTTTTTTTTAACCTGCCATTTTTCCCTTGGATCAAATGGTTCATGCCACTGGGCTTGATCGCTGCTTTATTTGTTTATTTTCATCCAGGTCAATTTAAAGGTTGGTTGAACAAAATAAATAAACTTCAAATCGAGAATAAATTAAAATTGAATTTATTGGGGTTGTCTTTTTTAAAGTATATGATTTTTGTACTTCAATATACTTGGGCGGTGAAAATGTTAAATATAACCATTGCACCTATTGATTTGTGGATAGCATTAGGGGTGTTGTTTTTATTGCTAAGCATTATCCCTTCAATCAGTTTGACGGATTTAGTGATACGTGGACAAATCATCGTAGTATTATTGGAACCCTACTATAACAATAGTTTAATGCTGATATGCTTAAGTACCATCATTTGGGCAGTTAACTTTTTATTACCTGCCATCATTGGGGCATTTTTATTAATTAATTTCCGCATAAAGCAATAATTTTGCATGATACTAATGATCAAGTGCGCCATTTTAAATTAAAGCCCCTGTGTACATTTTATTCATATTATTAAGTTCATTATTATCTTTTTTTCCTTCCAAGGAACGGGATGGCTTGTGCAATCAAATCAACAAATCCTATCAGGTAGGTGAAAAGGTGAGATACACCATCTATTATAATGTGATTGGCTTATATGTAAATGCGGGTAAGGCGGAGTTCACCATTAAATCATCTTCTTGGAATAACACGCCAGCGTATACTTTCACACTTAATGGTCGTTCAAATTCAAAATATGATTGGATTTTTAAAGTAAGGGATAAATACGTATCCGTAGTAGATGCAAAAACCTTATTGCCCTATCAATTTACCCGACATATTAATGAAGGGAGCTTCCATAAAAAGGAGAATGTTTTATTTGATCAAAAAAATAATACAGCCACGAGCGAAGCGGGTGTATTTAATACTGCCGATTGTACTTTTGATGTCATCAGTGCTATTTATGCAGCTAGAAATATTAATTATGAAAAATGCCAGATTAACGACAAAATTAATTTGAGTTTTTTTATTGACGATAATTTATACCCTTCCTATTTTAAATTTTTAGGTCGTACCGAAATCACCACACAATATGGACGTTTTAAAGTAATCAAATTAGCGCCATTGTTGGTCAAGGGTAGCATGTTTGATGGTGGTGAAAAAATGATTGTCTGGGTTACTGATGATGAAAACCATATTCCAGTTCGTATTGAAACACCCATCGTAGTTGGAAGTATTAAAGTGGACTTAGATGGCTATGAAAACATACGACATCCTTTAACTTCATTGATGGAAGTGGTACAGTAGTGGTGCAATTTATTTTTGCAACCAAGTGTTTAGAGATAAAGTTGCATTCGCCCTAATTCCTTTTTCTGTTACCTGTAAACTACAACATTCATTCATGGCGTCGTGCTCAAAAAATAAAGTATAATTATTTTTTGCAGCTTCATTTAAAAATAGTTCCTTTTCTTCCAGTGTGATTAATGGTTGCATATCATAGCCCATCACATAAGGCAGCGGTATATGTGCCACACTTGGCAGTAAGTCGGCCATAAAAACAATTTGTTGGCCACCCATATTTATTTTTGGAATCAACATACCTTGGGTATGGCCATTGACTACAAAGCAAATGATATTGGGGCTAAAATGAATTTCTTGTAAGTTGGAAGTACTATTAAATGCAGGCAGGCTAATTAGTTTTAATTGTCCGCTTTGTTGTAATGGTAAAATATTCTCCTTTAAAAAAGAAGCTTTTTCGCGCTTATTAGGGTTTAGTGCTAATTCCCATTGGGGTTCACTTACCCAGTAGGTCGCATTCGGAAAACTTAGTTTAAAATCATTATCTTCCTTATACACCGCACCGCCTACATGATCAAAATGTAAATGGGTTAATAATACATCTGTGATATCATTGGGGCTAATATTTATTTTATGTAAAGCATCTTTGAGTGTGACAGTTTCATGGGGATGATAATGACTAAAAAACTTGGCATCTTGTTTATCACCCATACCTGTATCAATGAGTATTTTTCGATCACCTTCAATTACTAATAGGCAACGCAAAGCCCAAGTACATAAATTATTTTCATCTGCGGGATTTAGTTTGTTCCATATTCCTTTGGGTACAACACCAAACATAGCACCTCCGTCTAATTTAAACTTGCCTGTGTCAACACTAAATAACTGCATTTCCTTTTAATTTTGAAGTGCGATATAATAAAACAAACCCAATGATAAAAAATATACATAAAGCCAATACAGAGTTTCTTTGTGATCCAGTTATTTCATTGATAAAACCAAAGCTAAACATACCAATGACTATCGCCACTTTTTCAGTGACATCATAAAAGCTGAAATAACTGGTGGTGTCATGCGTTTCAGGCATTAATTTGGAATAAGTGCTACGACTTACCGACTGTATACCCCCCATGACAAATCCTACAACAATGGCTAGGCTATAAAATGGCATGACACTGTTTCGTGGAAGATAGTAGCCCATAATACAGCCGCCAATCCATATTATAATAGCTACCATTAGTGTATTAAAATTACCCCATTTACTTGCCATCTTCGCCATCAAAAGTGCACCAGGAATGGCTACTAATTGAATGATTAAAATAGCAATGATTAAATTGGTGGTTGGTATGTTTAATTCACTTTTTCCATAAAGCGTTGCTGCTAACATGATTGTTTGAACGCCCATATTGTAAAAGAAAAAGGAAAATAAAAATTGTTTTAACAACGGCTGTGTTTTAAGTTCCAACCAAACCTTATGTAGTTCCTTATAACCTTGCGTAAATAAATTTTTACTGTGTGCGCCTTTTACACCTTTGCTTTCAGGAAGCCTTGAAATGGCTAACCAACCAAAGCTGACCCACCAAACTCCAACCAATAAAAATGAAATTTGAGATGCTTTACCCACCGTGATGCCGAACAGTTCAGGTTTTAGTACAAACACAAAACAAATGAGTTGTAAAAGCACCGAGCCGATATAACCCATCATAAAACCTTTCGCACTAATACGATCTCTGTCCCCTGGTGCAGCAATTTCGGGCAAATAGGAATTGTAAAAAACCAAACTACTCCAAAAGCCAATGCATGCAATAATCACTGATACTAATCCGCCAATAATATGATCGCTGTCAAAAAAATAAAGTGAGGCACAAGACAAGCTACCCATGGTACAAAAAAATCGAAGAAACTGTTTTTTATTACCTCTGTAATCTGCGATAGAGGATAGTATAGGCGACATAATTGCCACAATGACAAAAGCAAAAGCTAATATATAATTATAAAGTGCGGTATTTGAAAATTCATATTCCCCAATTTTAATTTTATCAATTAGGGTGTTTTCATTACCATCTCCAGTAACTGCTTCATAGTAGGCAGGAAAAATAGTAGAAGTAATTACAAGATTGTAAACACTATTGGCCCAATCGTACATGGCCCATCCATTGACAACTTTTTTTGAGGCAGTTTGCATACTTGTATTTATTAGTATTTTAAAAATACTAATAAATACCCAACTCTCCTACAGCTGAGCTTAGCAAAGATAGTTGGTGTATAATAATACCAATATGGTGATTCCTAGCACAATCCTGTACCATCCAAATGGGGCAAATCCCATTTTTTGAACAATTTTAATAAAAAACTGAACCGAGACTAAGGCAACTATAAAAGCGACAATAGCGCCAATTAGTAAAGTAATGAGGTTGTCTGTAACAAATACTTCAGGATTGGTTTTGTATACATCCAAGGTACTTTTAGCAGAGGCTGCCATCATGGTAGGCACAGCTAAGAAAAAGGAAAATTCGAGGGCTGTTTTTTTATTTAATTTTTGACTCATTCCACCAACAATAGTTGCGGCACTTCGGCTTAATCCTGGAAAAATAATGGATAGCACTTGAAAGCAACCAATGATGAATGATTTTTGGTAACTTATTTCACCTGCATCATTATTCGAATTTGTAGTTGCTTCATTTGCTTTAAATATTTTGTCTATAAATAATAATATTATACCACCTGCAATCATTACAATTGCAATGATCCATAAATTATTTAAGGCAGCATCAATGTATTTTTTTAACAGTGCACCAAAAAGCAATGCAGGGATCACCGCAACAATCAATTTTAAATAAAAGCTATAGTGCTTGAAATCGAAAAATCTTTTATAATAAATAACTACGATGGAGGCAATGGCAGCAAGTTGAATCACAATTTCAAATAAATCCACAAATGGGCTGTCGGCAATGCCTAAAAAAGGATTTGCAAACTTCATATGCGCGGTACTTGAAATGGGTAAAAACTCAGTGATACCTTCGATAATAGCAATTAGTATAGCTTGTATTGTATTCATAATGTGGTATTAAAAAACAGATCCCGAGCGCAGGCGTCGGGATCTGAGTAAATTTTATATTAATTATGCTTTTTTAAATAGGGCATAAATTTCAACCAAAAAGCCAATGATCATTACAATAGGGGCTAGTGTAATACGTCTAAAGCTATACACTTCACTTGCATTAAATACATTCGGGTCAGCGCTTTTTCCACCTGTCATTAATAGCATTCCTGCTGTAATTAATAATGCGCCCACCAACATCCAAATATAATTTGA
>JAURIP010000066.1 GCA_030832695.1 Sediminibacterium sp.
AGGTTGAAAGGGGATACGAAATTGGGCACCAGGGTAGAAGTCAAAAATTTAAACTCAATACGAAATATAAAAAAAGCGATTGAGTTTGAAATTGACAGATTAATTCAAATTACAGAAACAGGCGGTACTATATTACAACAAACAAGAAGCTTTGATGCAAATAATGATTCTACCTTTTCAATAAGGGACAAGGAAGACGCCAATGATTACAGGTATTTCCCCGACCCCGATTTAGCTCCATTTCAATTGACCCAACAATATATTAAGGACATTGAAGCTGCATTACCTGTGCTGCCAGCCGTGTTAAAAAATACATGGAAAAGCAATTATGCCTTATCGGAATATGATGTGGAGCAATTATGTGAAAATAAAGAAGAAGCTGATTTTTATGCTGCATGGACAAAGCAAACCAGTCACTATAAATCAGCAGCGAACTGGATATTAGGACCTATCAGAGAATATTTAAATGAAAACAATACTAGCTACAATACACTCCTACCCTATATCCCCTATTTAGTGGAACTTTTAGATTTAGTGGCAAGTAACCAATTGAATTTTTCAGTGGCAAGTGGTAAGGTTTTTAAAGCAATAATGCAACAAATGCAGTCTCCAACGCAATATGCCAAAAGTAATAACTTATTACAATCTAATTCGAGCGATGAAATTGAAGTATGGGTAGACCAAGTGTTATTAATGCATCCTGAAAAAATTATTGAATATAAAAAAGGTAAGAAGGGGCTCATTGGCCTATTTACTGGTGAAGTAAAAAAGTTGAGTCAAGGAAAGGCAGATCCTAAAGTGACCATGCAGCTTCTAGAACAAAAATTGAAATAATAAAATCATTTATAAAAATAACGATATGCTTTCAAAATTAATTATCTCAGGGATACTCGGTTGTACAATTTTATTGGCAGGGTGTAAAACGAATGAAAGTGGTGGTAATTTTACCGTTTCTGGAAATATAAAAAATGCAGAAAATCAACAATTGCTTTTACAAGAAGTACCTTATGGTGGTAAAGCAATTATAACCTTAGATTCAATCACCATTGATAAGGAAGGAAATTATGAATTTCAATTTATTGCGAAACAAGAAGGTATTTATCGTTTGGCTACTGATAAGGAATTTGAAATCATTTTCATTAACGATGATGAAAATATTAAAATTAGTGCAGATGCATCTAATTATTCCACCTTTAGCGTGAAGGGTTCTAATAGCACTTCAATTTTGTTTGAATTTTTAAAACAATACAGACAAAAAGACTCATCCTTATTTGCAACGTTGTACAATCTAGATGCACTTCAAAAGCAAAATGGCAAAGACAGCACTATATTTTGGTTACAAAAACAAAAAGTAGAAAAAATAAAAAACTTAAATGATTTTGTTGAGACCAGTATCACTAGTGCCACTAGCCCAGCATTCATTTACTATACTTTAGGACTGGGCTTAAGATCGATGGAGTCCGCAAAAATATTGGCTTTGGCAAAAATGGCAGCTGAAAAAACTAAAGCTACCCCACTAATTGAATTTGCAAATTTAATCAACGCACAGGTGCAAGCCGCTACAAAGGCAAGTCCATTGAATGCTGGTGAAATGGCTCCTGAAATTGCCATGCAGGATGCCGATGGTAAAATCATTACCCTGAGTAGTTTGAAAGGTAAATATGTACTGGTTGACTTTTGGGCGAGTTGGTGTGGTCCTTGTCGTGCCGAAAACCCCAATGTGGTATTGGCATATGAAAGATTTAAAAATAAAAATTTCACCGTTTTAGGCATATCTCTAGATGATAACAAAGCGGACTGGTTGGAAGCAGTCAATGATGACAAGCTTAATTGGTTACAATTAAGTGATTTGAAAAAATGGGAAAGCAGTGTTGTGAATACCTATCAAATCGAAGGTATTCCATTTAATGTGTTGGTGGACCCTACTGGAAAAATTATTGCGACCGAATTAAGAGGACAAAATTTACAAGAAACATTAGCTAATTTATTTCAATAAGAAATAGATTAACGCTATTTTATCAAGTTATTTGAAGTAATAACTAATACAAATCACTTGATTAATTTACTTGCTATTTTTGCTTAATAAATGTTTTTATCAAAGCGGGCAATAATATTAAATTAGTGAGCGTACTCACTACTAATGTTAATGAAGTAAGCCATCCCAAAGCTTTTGTACCTCCAAATTCACTAAAACAAAATATCACAAAGCCGGCAACCAATACCATTGAAGTATAAATAATACTGATCCCTGTATTTTTAATTGTTTGTATCAATGTACTATTGACCTGATGGTTTAATCTTGGTAATTCTTGTTTATAATTAACTAAAAAGCGAATCGTTACATCAATGGCAATACCCAATGCCACACTAAAAACTAACACCGTCGATGGCTTCAATGACACCCCTATCCAACCCATACATCCAGCCGTTATAAGCAATGGCACCACATTAGGAACGAGCGAACACATAAGAATTGGAAAGGACCTAAATAAAAAGAGCATACAAATGGCGATTAATAAAAATGCCCAAAAAATGGATTCGCCCAAACCTTTAATGATAAAGTTACTTCCTTCTAAAAATGTAACACTACTGCCTGTAATTTGCACATGGTAGTTCGTGGTATTAAAAATAGCTTGGGTAGCGCTATCCATACGTTTTAAAAATATCGGCAATTGTGCACTCCCTATGTCTTTCATATTTACACTGATCCTTGTCGCCCTTTTTTCAGTATCAATAAATTTATTTAATAAAGCAGTAGGTGACTTTGGCGTGTTGGCTTGAGGGTTCGTCTTGCCATCAGCAGGCTTCAAATAAGGTGCAATAAAAGCCATCTCCGTGCCTGACGGAACGGAATAGGAACTTGAATCACCATCATAAAATGCTTGTTTTGCAAATTTGATACCCTCTATCAAACCTAAGGGCTTTCCCAGTTCGGGTTGTGTAAGCAAAAATTGCTGAAAATTTTCAATATGATCCAATGGCTTAGTGCTTCGAATTAACCCATTTTTCTTTTTAGTATCAATGACAATTTCTAATGGCATTACACCGCCTGCATTCTGCTCAAACCATTTTAAATCGATATATAATTTATCCTTTTTTGGAAGATCATCCACTATAAATGCTTCTTTTTTTATTTTCAAAACGCCCACAATCGAAAAGACCACTAAAATTAAAGTGATACCAAAAACCCATTTCGTATGATTGAAGGTCCAACGTTCAATTTTCACTAATAGATGTGTTAAATATTTATTTTCTAAGTATTTAACATGTTTCTGGGAAGGTGGTTTTAAATAGCTAAGCACCGGTGGAATAAAAAATAAACTAATAAAAAATAATGCCATGATGTTGATACCCGATACCCAACCAAATTCTTTCAGCAATGGACTTTTGGTTAATGCGAAAACGAAAAATCCAATAGCGGCAGTGATATTACAAAATAAAGTAACAATTCCCATCTTGCTAACCATTTGAATAATAGCAGCCGAACGATCATTGGTCTCCTTATAAGCAGTATGATATTTATTTAAAAAATAGATACAATTAGGTATGCCAATAACAACCACCAATGGTGGAATTAAAGCGGTCAATAAGGTAATTTTTTGCCCCATCAAAACCATAGTGCCAAAACTCCATATAACGCCCATCGCAACCACCGCCAAGCTCATCAAGGTGGCAGGTATTGATCTGAAAAAAAGTAATAATGTAATTGCAGACAATAAAAGAGAGCCTACTAAAAACCACAACATTTCCTTTTTAATGCGATCGGCAATGATGGTTCTAATATAGGGCAAGCCACTTAAGTGAATGGTCAATTGGGTGTTTTTCGAAAACGCATTCAACTTTTCCTCCAATAAACCAATAATTCTTGTGCGAGCACCCGTATTTATTGAATCGGGAATAAAGCTCACCGCCATTATATATGCATTGCTATCCTTATTGTATAATAAATTTTTATAAAACGGTAAGGTTTCAAATTTTTGCGCATCCGCTAATAATAAACTATCATTTTGGTATGGCGCTGAAAACACGGGATGTACCTTAAACTTAGTTTCAGTGCTGTCCTTTTGTAATTCATATGCAAATGGCACACTTAATACTTCGGTGACCGCTGGGATTAGTTTAATTTGTTGATGTAATTCATGTACCTGATTAAATACTTCCTTGGTGTACATTTTATCGGTAGTAAAGCCCACCACAATTGTAGCCCCATCAATTCCAAATTTTTTAACGAAATCCTTATAGATAACAAATTTAGGATTGTCATCTGGTATTGCTTTTGTAAACTCATAACTAAGCTTTACTTGGGCAGCAAAATAACCCATGACAATAGTGATGACCAATAAAACGGCCAAACAATACACCTTGAATTTTAAAATGAATTCGGCTAGTTTATGCCACATAGTTTTAGTTTAATGTTACCCAACCCAAAAATAAGCAAGTGTTTGTGTAATTATGCCAATACCTAATCCAATCGTTAATTCGTTTTTCGTATGGTCACTCACCATCATTCTTGCACTGACCACCATTCCGGTAATTAATATCATTACCATGTCCCAAATAATATTATTGATTGGATATTTTAGCCCCACCAATACAACAGATGCAAGTAAGCCCCCAATACCCATTGCGTGCAAACTAACTTTAATAAAATTATTGACGATGAGTCCAATAGCGCTTGCTATAAAAATTCCAAAATAAAAATATTTTAATACGATAGGCTGGTCTGAAAAATTTCTACTTAAATAATACATCCACCAATAAAAAAACATAACAATCACATATGGTATAATACGATCCTTTTGTGTTCTTAAAAAAATGGACTCGCTAAATTTTAATCGCCAAAGTAAAAAAACCGCAAAGGCAGGAAAAAAAGCTGTCAACCAAAATACACTAAAAACACGCAACTGCAATTGCCAATCTGTGATACCCACAAATTCAAATGGTACTACTTTTATTAAGTATAAAATAAAATAAGTAGGAACAAATAAGGGATGAGTAACAAAGGAAATGGTATGACCAAAAAATTTAGATAAGGTGCCGGGGGAATTGTTTTGCATAAATTAAATTTGATTAAAGTTCCTTTCGCAATCTGGCAACAGGAATATTTAATTGTTCTCTGTATTTAGCAACGGTACGTCGTGCAATATTGTACCCCCTCTGCTGCAACTGATGTGTTAACTCGTCGTCGCTTAATGGTTTATGTTTGTCTTCTTGTTGAATAAACTCGAGTAATATCGCTTTCACTTCCTTGGTGCTTACTTCCTCTCCAGAATCAGTGGTGAGCGACTCACTAAAAAAATATTTTAATAAATAAGTGCCGAATTCAGTGAGTACATACTTGCTATTCGCTACCCTACTTACGGTGGATACATCCAGCCCTGTTGCAGAAGCAATATCTTTTAAAATCATAGGACGCAACTGTGTCGTATCTCCTGTGGTGAAAAAATTTTGCTGGTGTGCCAGGATTGCTTTCATCGTTTTCAATAAAGTTTGCTGCCTTTGCTGAATCATTTCAATAAACCATTTTGCAGCATCAATTTTTTGTTTAATGAAAAATACTGCTTCCTTTTGAGATTTGTCTTCTTTTTTGCCTCGCTCGTACTCCTTTAACATCATTTTATAGTCATCGCTGATGATTAAAGGAGGCGCATTGCGGCTATTTAAGGACAATTCTACCATGCCATTATTGATCACTACTGTAAAATCAGGTATAATATACATTTCGGAGGTATGCGATTCCTGCGTGTCCGCACCTGGCCTAGGATTTAAATTTAAAATTTGCTGCAGCACCCCTTTAATTTCAATTTCATTTAAATGCAAACTTTTTTGAATTTTATCATAGTGTTTGCGGGTAAACTCTTCGAAATATTTTTCAATCACAACAATCGCCAATTTTATAGGATCAAGACTTGCATGATTTGCATCAACGCTATTGGTCATTCTCGCATCGGCCTGCTTGCGCTTTAATTGTAATAATAAACACTCTTGTAAATCTCTTGCTGCAATACCTGCTGGATCAAATTGTTGTACTTGAAGTAAAATTTTTTCGATGTCTTTTTCATCTACCCACATACTCTGCTTAAACGCCAAATCATCTGCAATGGATGTTAATGCCCGGCGCAAATACCCATCATCTTCCAAGCTCCCTATAATTTGTTCTGCTATTTTAAAAGCGGTTTCATCTAATGCTAACATGTTCAACTGATTGATCAATAGCTCATTCAAACTTACTTCCGCTTTAATGGGGATGACCACATCGTTGTCTAATTCAGGATAATAATCATCTTTTGTTTTGTAATCAGCCACATCATCGTCATAATTATATTCATTTAAATCCTCATTGCTCATTTCGTGCTCATCAACAGGCACCGCTTCTTCTTCCTCATTTGCTCCTTGTAAAAACTCGTCATTTAAATCATCCGCAGCACTTGCAGTATCAGTATCTATCAAATCTGCATTCATTTCCAAAGCTGGATTTTCCTCCATCTCTTCTTTAATTCTTTGTTCTATTTGAGCAGACGGAATTTGCAACAATTTCATTAATTGAATTTGCTGTGGCGATAAACGCTGTAGCTGCCTTTGTTGCAATGACTGTCCTAATGACATGGGGTATAACTTTTAGGAAAGTGTTTGTTGTAACACCTGTAAAAATTTAGCACCCTTTTCATGAACTTGTTCTTCCGTCCACAACAAACTAATTGCAGTAGAAATACATTTACTCATTATAGCATCACTCTTTGAAAAGTCAGCATGTTGTAATGCAATCAATGCATTTTGTTGTGCTTCAGACAAAGGGTATAAACTTATCGCATTTTTCAAATGATCCCATTTCCTGATATAGTGCCAATTATTTGCAAACCAATAAAAATTACCTGCAAATATACCGGCCTCCTTAAAAGCAGCAATGGCTTTTTCTGTGAGGGCTTGACTTGGCAAAAACCAAGTTAAAAAGCTTCCACTATCCCCTTCCGGATCAGGCACTACTCTAAATTGAATGCCTGGCACCTGTTCTAAATAAGAACGTAAAATATGATTGTTCTTTTTTTGAATTGCTAAAAAAGTATCTAGCTTTTTTATTTGTGCTAACCCAACAGCAGCATGTAATTCACTAATACGGAAATTATATCCCAATGCTGGATGTAAATCTGCACCTCTATCTACACCTAAGTGATCGTGTCCGTGATCAGTAAATGCATCCGATTTGGTATATACTTCCTTATCATTGGTCATCACTACACCACCTTCTCCACAAGTAATTGTCTTTACAAAATCAAAAGAGAAAGTACCCGCATGACCAATGGTACCCAGGCGCTTTCCTTTATAGGTTCCACCGATACTTTGGCAAGCATCTTCTAGTAAGATCAAATTGTGTTCTTTACAAATCGCCACCAATGCGTCCATATCAGCCATGCTACCACACATATGCACTGGCATCACGCACTTTGTTTTCGATGTAATTGCTGCTTTTACAGCCGCTGGCGACAAAGTCAAACTTTCATCTATATCAACCAATACCGGAATGGCGCCCATACTTAAGATTGCTTCAAAACTTGCTACAAAGGTAAAGGCTGGCATAATCACCTCGTCTCCAACACCCACTCCTAAGGCAGCCATCGCTGTTGTCAAGGCAGCGGTTCCACTAGAGGTAAGTTGTGCATATTGTGACCCAAAAGTGCTGCAGACTGCAGCTTCTAGCTCTTTGGATTTCCACATACCATTTCTTGGCCCATCAAAGCCGTAACGCATCAAAATTCCAGTTTCCAAGACCTCATTGACTTGTTTTTTTTCTTCTTCCCCAAATAATTCAAACCCAGGCATATGCTTGATTTTTTATGATAAACAAAGGTAGTTTAAAAAATGAAAATTGGGTGTTTTTCAGTAATTTGCGCCC
>JAURIP010000199.1 GCA_030832695.1 Sediminibacterium sp.
AATATGTTTAAAAGCTTTTGTTAATCCACCATCCTCATTGCGTAGCCAAAATCCTGCATGCTTTGCAATATCTAATTTACCATTTGGATCAAGCGCTTGACAGTGACGACCTGTTTTATCGTGCGCACCAGTGCCATGAACGGTTCCATCATTTTGAGCAACATGAAAATCAAGTGTCCATGGACGCAATGCTTGTGTTAATTTTTTTAATCCTGCATCTAATATTGCTTGATCATTCCAATCAAAATTTTCTGGTAAGATGCGATCCTGTGGACTATTATATCCTAATAAATATAAAAGCGTATGTGCCATATCCGCTTGGAATCCAATGTTTGGTCGATCTACTGATTCTAATGTTTCAATCATTGCGGTCCAGCTATGCATACCTCCCCAACAAATTTCTCCTTCTGCTGCTAATTTTTCACCAAAATCTGCGGCCACATCACAAGCTTCTCTAAACGTTGCTGCGATAAGTTTTGTGTTATTCACCGGATCGGTACTCCAAGCTTCTGGCTTACTCGCCGAATCTATTCTTATAATACCACTTGGCCTTACGCCATACTCTTTTAGTTTTTGGCCAAAGCGACATGATCTTTTCACCATATCCACAAATACAGCACGATCTTCTTTGGATCCCATGGCTGGTCCACCCCAGATAGGCGCCACCAAGCTTCCTACATTTAAATTTAATTTAGAAACCTTTTCTGCAAATCTTTTAATGCCATCATCTGATTCATCAATATTAAAATGTGGTTCAAAAAGTCCTAGGTCAATACCATCAAACTTTACGCCATCTACTTCAGCGTTCACTGTTAAGCCCAATAAAGTATCTAAACTAATGGGAGGTTCTGAATCGGGGCCCTTGCCTACAATACCCGGCCATGTTGCGTTGTGTAATTTTGGATAATTGTTTTTCATATTGTTTCTTTTAAATGTTTTTTAATAAATGCTAGTCCGTTTTCAGCAATATCCCAAGGAGATGAATATTCACGCCACACATTAATGGCATTCGCAAAGTCTGGATCATTGCGTGAAAAAGCTTCAATCGTAAACCAACCGTTATATTGAATGGACTTTAATGTTGAAAAAATATCTTCCCATTGTACATGACCATCGCCCGGTGTACCGCGATCGTTTTCACTAATATGTACATGCGCTAAAACGGGTCCAATAGTTTGCAATGCTGCACCATTTTTCTTCTCTTCAATATTAGCGTGATGCGTATCATACATTGCTTGCACATTTGGATGATCCGCTAATGCAACTAATGTTTTTAATTGATCCATGGTATTACATAAATAACATTCGAATCGATTGAGCGCCTCCACCGCTAATGTAATGCCCGCTTGCTTTGCATGTTCTCCTGCAGCGTTTAACACTTCTGCACATAATGCATATTCAATTTGTTGCGGTGGTTGTTTTGTAAAAACACCATGGGCAGAATGAAATGGACCACACAATATTTTTGCGTTCATATCATGCGCGCGGTCAATACCCCATTTGATTCTATCAAGCGCTTTCGCGCGCACAGCCGGAGACGGATCCACCGGATTCTCATCTTTACCTACCACAAAAACACTTACTGTTTCAAGACCAATATTTTTTGCATATGCACCTAAGCGACTATACGCTTTTTCGTCAGGGGATCCCACCAAACACTCAACACCATCGTATCCAATTTTTTTTAATCGATCCAGTATTGGAAACAAGTCGTCTGAAACCGAAGCAGACCATGCTAGCGTATTAAAACCAATTTTATTCATGCTATACTTTTATTTTATGCTAGAGGAAACAATACCGCGATACGGAACATTAATATTTATTTTTCCAGCCCAATTTTTAGGAATCTTTTTCCCTGCAACCCAATGCATTGCGTTAATCACCAAATGTTGAAATGGCTCTTGATCAAAATCTTCAGGATGTCCCATCGTGGTAAAGAAAAACTTTGCACCATAGCTATTTGTACCCGTCCAGCTTACTGGATTGTCATATGCCTTTTTATCAGCAGGGTTGATGGAATGTCCATTCATTAATAACACAGATCCTTTAATAGGGTAGCTAGGTAATACTTGATACAACCATGATCTTACATGAAAGTTATCACCAACGCCGGTTAATAATTCATTATTGGCTTCGCTCTTAATTATGTTTACATCGGTAGATGATTCGTGGCCATAATGCGTATGTTTTGCAACACCGCCCCAGCCCGGAGGTGAATTAAATGCGATTTCACCAAAGGCGTTCCACTTTTGTAATGGATGTCCTGTAGGATAATTAAACGCATGTGTGGTGGTTCGAAAACCAAGAAGTGGTTTTCCTGTTTTTAGATAATCTTCAATAAATTGAATTTGATCCGCAGGAAGCCTGCGCCAGCGAAGAAAAAAAACTGCGACGTCTGCTTCCTTAAGTGCCTCCAATCCTGGAATATTTTCTTCGGCATTTTGATCTGGAAATGACTTTAATATTTTTGTTCTGAAACCATAATTTTTTTCTAGCTCTGCTGCAATGATGGGTAGGGTTGACTCTCCGCCATATTCATGATCGCCGGCAACAAATACTACTAGTGGTTTTTTATTTGTTTTATTTTTTGAAGATTGGCTAAAACCAACAACAGTTAATAATATTAAAAGCAAACAAAAAGAAATTTGTTTTAGTGTGTGAAGTTTTTTCATATAAAAAATTTATCCTAGTTTAAAATAATGGTCGCTTTTATTGTTCCATTGGGTGTAGTAATAATAATTCATCGGGTGAATAAAATCCTACTTTATTTTTTATTTCTTCACGCACTCTTTTGACTGTTTTTTCGTCCACTGCTGATGCCTTGTTTCCGAATGAATTTCTAATATACGTAAGCACTGCTGCTACTTCTTTATCATTCAATAATCCACCATAAGGTGTCATTGGAACCTGCCCTGGATATTTTTTCCCATTGACAACAATTGGACCATAAATTCCTTTCAAAACAATTTTTATTAGGCGATCTTCATTTCCCAAAACCCATTTTGATTCCGTTAATGGCGGAAATCCAGAAGCGGCTAAGCCTTTACCATTGGGTTGGTGACAAGTATTACAAAAACCATCTCGTAAATAAATTTCTTTTCCTGTTTCGATTAGAGTGGCGCTTACTTCACCTGCAACATCTTTGATGGCTGGTGCTTTTTTAATAGCCACATTGTGCCCCTCAAGGTGTGCTACTGCTGTTTTGTGTGCCTTAATCATCCAACTGTCTAATGGTTTTTTGGCAGCCTCTGCTTCAATAGCCAAACCCCTTTCTTTTGGTAACCAAGATGCGGCTACAACAGCTTCTAATCTTACGCGGCTATTTTCATCCTTCGCCGCATTCAATAATAAGTTCGCTTGATCCGGTAATTGTTTTTCATTGAAACGCACTACCTCAACCGCAGCGGCTCTCACTTTATAATCTTTCGCATTTAATAATTGACGAAGTAAATCTTGATCCACTTTATTTTGACCCCAACTCACCCACAAAGCTTCCATTAAAAACTTTTCATATGTTGGTGCTGTTTTATCTAATTGTGCTACCCATGTTTTTAATTTCGGCAACACTTCACTTGCTGGATGTGCACGCAATTCACGACGCGTTCTGTATCTTGTACGATATTCAGGTAGGGTTAAATTGCTTAATAATTGCTCCACCGTTGCGCCCGCTACTTTTGCAGGTACGACTAATGGACGTGAAGGATAAGTAATGCGATAGATACGACCGTGCACATGATCTCTTAATGGATCGCGCGCATTATGTTGCATATGACCAATTAAAACATTGTGCCAGTCTGCGATATACAAAGAACCATCGGGGGCAAATTCTAAATCAACGGGACGGAAATTAAAATCAGAGGAGGTCATGATATCATGACGAAGTTTGCTTTTATATCCAGCACCATCATCG
>JAURIP010000151.1 GCA_030832695.1 Sediminibacterium sp.
ATTGTAGTTACAAAAATACTAACAAGCATTCAGATAAATTGTTTAGTTTTTTGGTTTTTGTTGACTAAAATTTTAGGCGAGTTGTGTATATTTGTTGGCACCCTAATTATTTAGCATGTTCAATTTAATCTTATTCGGACCTCCCGGAAGCGGCAAGGGCACTCAAAGTGAAAATATTATTGCAGCTTTTGGCTTAAAACATCTTTCCACTGGCAATTTATTAAGATCTGAAATAACCCAACAAACCCCTTTGGGATTAGAAGCTAAAAGCTTCATGGATCAAGGTCAATTAGTTCCGGATGCGGTGGTGATTGGCATGGTAGGTAATTTTATAGATGCGCATCCAGGAGCAAAAGGTTTTTTATTTGATGGCTTCCCAAGAACTGCTGCACAATGTGTTGCATTAGATGCTTTATTAAAGGAAAAGTCAAGTGAAATTAATATTGTATTGGCATTAGAAGTGGCTGAGGAGGAACTAGTAAAAAGACTATTAGGACGTGGTGCCACTTCGGGTCGTAGCGATGATACGAATGAAACGGTGATTCGTGCTCGGATTCAGGAGTATCATGATAAAACTGCTGCAGTTGAAAAGTATTATGCACAGTTTGATAAAGTAGTAGCTATTCAAGGCGAGGGAACGGTAGAAAGTATTTATGCTGATTTGAAAAAAGAAATTGACGCAAGAATTTAATTCATTGCATATATGTATTGAACAAAAAAGAGTCCCAATAAATCGGGACTCTTTTTTTATTATAAAGCTTGCGCACGCTAAGCGTTTTATATATTCAACCCCCCACAAGTGCTAATTACTTGACCTGTGATATAACTGCTTAAATCACTTGCTAAAAATAAAGTAGTGTTGGCGACTTCTTCAGCTTTTCCAAAACGACCTAATGGTATTTTTTCCAAAAAGGCTTTCCCTGCTTCACCTTCATTCAAGTAATGGGTCATATCTGTTTCCACAAATCCAGGAGCAATGGCATTACATCTAATGTTGCGGCTACCTAACTCAAGGGCAATGGATTTAGTAAAGCCAATAATTCCTGCTTTACTTGCGGCATAACTACTTTGTCCTGCATTACCGCGAATACCAATGATGGAACTCATATTAATAATACTACCCGATTTTGCTTTCATCATGGGTCTAATAACTTGCTTGGTCATATTGAAAACACTCTTCAAATTAGTGTTCATCACATCATCCCATTGTTCCGCAGTCATTCTTAATAATAGGTTATCCTTTGAAATGCCTGCATTATTCACACAAATATCAATAGCACCAAATTCGGCTAGTACCGCATTTACCAAAGTTTCACAGGCTACAAAATCGCCCGCATTGGTTTGAAAGGCCTTTGCTTTAACGCCTAAACCGATTATTTCTTTTTCCAGTGCTGCTGCTTTTTCGGCACTGCTATCACTTACATAGGTAAATGCAATATTTGCACCTTGCTCAGCTAGTTTTAATGCAATTGCTGCGCCAATACCACGTGCTGCTCCAGTTACAATGGCTACTTTTCCTGTTAATAGTTTCATGCGCTTTTTTATTTAAACAGATGACTATGAATAATCTTATTTTCTAATATTTACAAAGATAACGGGTTTGATCATTAAAATTAAACCATATCCTATCCATAATAAGCAGCCTAGCATATTCATTAATCTTAATCTGCGCATATCCTGAATGGTAAATGATAATAATACCACCGCAGTAGCGATCCACCCTAATATTTCTGTCATTTTTTTATTTTATAGCGCCTGGTTCACTTTTTTTATTTCTTCAATAAAATGGCGCTCGTTGGATAATCTTGGCACTTTGTGTTGCCCACCCAGTTTTCCTCTTTGTTTTAACCAAGTATGAAAACAGCCTTTTTTAACACTTATAATTTGCGGCAATCCCAATGCAATATCTTTATGGCGCTTTGCTTCATAGTCGCTGTTTGCCGCTTTTAGGTTATTATCAAGTGCAATCGTAAAAGCATTTAAATCAGCTGGTTCATTTTCAAATTCAACCAACCATTCATGTGCTCCTGAAGTATTGTCGGACATATAGATAGGCGCTGCAGTATATTCCTTGATAGCAACGCCAAAACTAGCACAGGCTTCACTCATAGCCTTATCACTATTATCTGCAATTAATTCTTCCCCAAATGCATTTATAAATTGTTTTAATCTACCACTTACTTTAATTCTGTAAGGTGCAAGATTAGTAAACTGAATCGTGTCTCCCACTAAGTAGCGCCATAACCCACCATTGGTACTAATCACAATTGCATAATTTTTTCCTACTACTACTTTGCTTAATCCCACGGTCATAGGTTGTGCTTTGCCATATTCTTCAATCGGCATGAACTCATAAAAAATGCCATGTTCTAAAAACAATAACATGCCTTCCTCCTTTACATTATCTTGTGCAGCAAAAAAGCCTTCACTTGCATTATAAATTTCTAAATAATTGCAATCAGCGCCGATAATTTTTTTAAACTGTTCTTTATAAGGTGTAAATGAAACACCTCCATGTATATATAATTCAAAATTAGGCCACACTTCTTTAATTGATTTTTTTTCACTCAACTCTAGAATTCTTTTTAATAAAACCAGGGTCCATGTTGGAACGCCTGCGATAGAAGTGACATCCTCGTTGATGGTACTTTGCGCTAAGCTTTCAATTTTTGCTTCCCACTCATCCATTAATGCAATGGACAACTCGGGGGTGCGAATTAAGCCTGCCCAAAAGGGAGCATTTTGTAACAACACCGCACTTAAATCTCCGTATTGAATATCTTCTTTAATGGGATGCACTTGATGACTCCCTCCAATGACCAAACCCTTACCTGTAAGTAAATCACTATCAGGCATTGTTTTATAATACAAGGCCAATACATCCTTTGATCCTTGAAAATGATTGTCCTGAATACTTTCCTCGGTTAAAGGAATAAACTTGCTTTTATCACTGGTCGTTCCACTGCTTTTAGCAAACCACTTTACAGGGGTATTCCATAAAACAGAATCCTCACCCTCCATTACTTGGTCAATATAGGGTTTCATATCATGGTACTCATGAATAGGAATTGTTTGTTTAAATGTTCGGATATTGAAGATATTGTCAAACTGGTATTTCCTACCAAATTGCGTGTATTGGCCGTGGGTAATTAAATCTTGTAATACCTCACGCTGCGCGGCAATGGGGTTATTTACCCAATGTTCGATATGCCAGTAACGGAAACGGGCCAATCTTGACAGTGCGGGGCTGAAAATCTTCATAGCGGTGTCACAATATACACTATACGCTTTAATAAATTAAGTAATAAGGGTAGCTTTAGTAGCGAAGCTTTAGGGGTTTACTTAGGCTTGTTGCCCATCTCAATAATCCAATCCTTGCGTTTTAATTCAAAGTTGGTTCCCAAATACAATCGGCGCACTTGTTCGTCCTCAGCCAATTCTTCAGCGCTACCATGTTTAAATATTTTTCCTTCAATCAACAAATAAGCACGATCACAAATGGACAAGGTTTCATTCACATTATGATCCGTTATTAAAATACCAATGTCTTTTAATTTTAAGCGCGCGACTACAGATTGAATATCTTCTACTGCGATAGGATCCACGCCAGCAAAGGGTTCGTCTAACAAAATAAATTTAGGATCCACTGATAATGCCCGTGCAATTTCTGTACGACGACGTTCCCCACCGCTTAAACTATCTCCAAAATTATTTCTGACCTGGTGTAAATTAAATTCATCTAAAAGGGATTCTAATTTATGTTCTCTTTCACCCTTTGTTAATTTGGTCATTTCTAAAACGGCCATAATATTATCTGCTACCGATAACTTTCGAAACACACTTGCTTCCTGTGGTAAATAACCCAGGCCCATTTGTGCACGCTTATACATGGGTAGTTTGGTAATATCTTCGTCGTTTAAAAATACACGGCCTTCATCGGGCGCGATTAAACCAACCACCATATAAAAAGTAGTTGTTTTTCCGGCGCCATTCGGCCCCAAAAGCCCAACAATCTCACCTTGCTTTACTGAAATGCTCACCTGGTCCACTACTTTGCGGCCCTTATATTGCTTTATTAATTTGTCGGTATGTATAGCGAGTATCACGAGGTATATTTATACAAAAATAAGGGTAAATATAGGATTTGACTCATTGGAAACTATTATTAACTATTTTTGTACACTATGCAGGTAATTGAACATTTAGCTAAAGCAAAAGACACCCTAGTATCCTTTGAAGTATTACCCCCTTTAAAAGGAAAAACAATCGCTTACATTTATGAGCATTTAGATCCACTGATGGAGTTTAAGCCTTCATGGATTAATGTCACCTATCATCGAAGCGAAACTATTATTCGCACCAATGCCGCTGGCATCGAGGAAAAAGTAGATGTGCGCAAACGCCCCGGTACGGTAGGTATTTGTGCAGCGATCATGAATCATTATAATGTAGATGCGGTGCCCCATATTATTTGTGGTGGATTTTCAAAAAGAGAAACGGAAGATGCGTTAATTGATTTACAATTTTTAGGCATTGATAATGTATTGGTGTTAAGAGGGGATGCAGAGAAAGGACAAAAAACTTTTGTGCCAGAACATAATGGAAACAAACAAGCCATTGAATTACTAAAGCAAGTCGTTGGATTAAATAATGGTATCTATTTGGATAAGGATATTATTAATGGCAGTAAGAGTAATTTTTGTATGGGCGTGTCAGGTTATCCTG
>JAURIP010000286.1 GCA_030832695.1 Sediminibacterium sp.
GTTGTATCTATCATTAAATCAGCTTGCGTAGCCAAATAACTTTGCTTGTTACCCACCATGCCAATAATGGTATTCCCAAATTGTTTTACCAGCTGCACTAAATTTTTAATTTCGGGACTTTCTCCACTTTTGCTTATGATTAAAACAATATCATTGGTTTGTATCATCCCGGAATCCCCATGAATTGCTTCGGCTGCATGTAAATATAAAGCGGGTGTACCCGTAGAATTAAAAGTGGCTACCATTTTTTGAGCGATGATGGCACTTTTTCCAATACCACTTATAACAAGCCTTCCTTTGCTATTTAAAATAGCAGTGACTACCTTTTCAAAAGAGGCATCGATATAGTTGTTTAATTCAACCAAAGCTTCAGATTCAATAGCTAATGCCTTTTTTGCAATGGTTATAATGTTTTCTTTCATATTTGATTTTAGCTACTAAAATTCACTGCCTTCATTAACGCGATATGATATGTTATATCGGTTGTCAGTTCCAGCCGCACAAAGTTAATACTTCAATTAGTTTACAGCTCAATTTTTAATAAAATGCTAAAATAGGCGCTTTTAAAAAAAAGGACCACCATTTGAACTTTTCTTGCCTTATTTTCGCTAACTTAAATGTACTGTAGTTTATACAAAAGATTGATTTTAAGATAATTATAATGGCGACGACTAAAAAAACGATATCTAAGACCTCCAAAGCAATAAAAAATGACCGATCCATTGATAAAGCAGCGCTTTTAAACGCTTTATCCGACAATTTTGGGTTCTCTGATTTTAAAGGCACGCAGGAAGCTGCAATCATGTCCTTAATGAGTGGTCGTGATACTTTTGTCATCATGCCTACAGGCGGAGGCAAAAGTTTATGTTATCAGTTACCGGCATTAGTATTACCTGGCTGTGCAATTGTGGTTTCGCCATTAATTGCACTTATGAAAAATCAAGTGGATTTGGTTCGGGGCTATAGTGAAAACGAAGAGGTGGCCCACTTCTTAAATTCTTCTTTAAATAAGGGTCAAATTAAAATCGTTAAAGAGGATTTGTTAAGTGGAAAAACAAAATTACTTTATGTTGCACCTGAAACTTTAACGAAGCAAGAAAATCTAGATTTTTTTAGTGATTTGAATATTTCCTTTTTTGCAGTGGATGAAGCACATTGTATTTCAGAATGGGGCCATGACTTTAGACCAGAATACCGACGCTTAAAGGAAATGATGGAGGAAATAAATGCAACCATCCCTATCATTGCATTAACTGCAACTGCCACGCCTAAAGTACAAAGCGATATCGTTAAAAATTTGGCATTGCGTGATCCAGAAGTGCTTATCTCTTCATTTAATCGTGCTAACTTATATTATGAGGTACAGCCTAAAACAAAAAAGGAAGTCACTGTAAAAAGTATCGTAAAATATATTTCTGGGCACAAAGGGAAAAGCGGTATCATTTATACATTAAATCGAAAGACGACCGAGGAGTTGGCCGATTTATTATTAGCTAACAATATTAAAGCAGTCGCTTATCATGCAGGGTTGGATCAAAAACTAAGGGCATCAAGACAGGATCAATTTTTAAATGAAGATGTGCAGGTAATCGTTGCTACCATTGCGTTTGGTATGGGCATTGACAAACCAGATATTCGATTCGTAATCCATTATAATATACCTAAATCTATTGAAAATTATTACCAAGAAACTGGTCGTGCTGGTCGAGATGGATTAGAAGGAAATTGTATTTTATATTATTCGCATAAAGATGTTTCCAAGCTAGAACACTTTTTAAAGGATAAGCCTTTAAGTGAGCGAGAGGTGGGCTCGCAGCTCATTGATGAAACAGTTGCTTTTGCTGAAAGTGGTGTATGTAGACGTCGTAGTTTATTGCATTATTTTGGAGAGGCTTGGCCAGAAGAATATTGTGGCAATTGCGATAATTGCTTACATCCAAAAGAAAAACTTGAAGCAAAATCACAATTGGTTAATTTGTTGCAGGTGATACAAGCTTTAGACGAAAGGTTTGCCGCTGATTATGTGGTGAAAATTGTTTCAGGAGAATATATACCGCAAATTGGTTTATATCGACATGAAAAATTATCCGTATTTGGTATTGGTAAAGACTACGATAATTTGTTTTGGAATAGTATGATACGTCAAGCGATGCTAGAACAATTTATTGAAAAAGATATTGAAGAATATGGCTTATTGAAAGTGACGGCGAAAGGAAAAAAGTATTTAAAAAAACCTACCAAGTTCAACATGACTTTGAACAATGTGTTTGACGAAAATGCCGAAGACGATGATAGCGAAAGTGAAGCCACAGTTAGTGCTGCAGCGGATGACCGATTGTTTGAAATGCTTAAAAGTTTACGACAAACAGAAGCAAAAAAAATCGCCTTACCTCCTTTTGTCATATTTTTAGAAAACTCATTACAGGATATGGCAACATTGTATCCTACTACTTTAGAAGAGTTGGAAAGATGTCAAGGCGTGAGTAAAGGAAAAGCTATCAAGTATGGTAAACCCTTTATTCAATTGATCGCCCAATATGTAACAGAAAATGGTATTGAAAAACCGGATGATTTTATTATGCGATCCGTGGCCAATAAATCGAATAATAAAATTTACATCATTCAAAATGTAGATAAAAAAATTCCATTAGAAACGATTGCTAAAAATAAAGATTTAAAATTAGAGGCTTTGTTAGATGAAATGGAAACGATTGCTGCGAGTGGTACAAAATTGAATTTGGATTACGCTATTGACGAATGGTTAGATGAATATGACCAAGCGGAAATTTTAGAGTACTTCAAAAATTGCGACACTTCTTCTTTGCAAATTGCACAAGAA
>JAURIP010000095.1 GCA_030832695.1 Sediminibacterium sp.
AGTAGATAGTTTTACAAAGAGCGCAAAATCGATACATTATTATGATAGTATTGTTGTAATTGAAAAAGGGATAATTACAAAACCTACATCAAAAATGACAGGCCATTATTCATTTAATGAAAAAATAAAGAAAAGTTTTTTTGAAAAAATTATAGTTAGACTTATAATAATTTTAAATAAAACATTGAGAATTTTTAAGTTGAAGGGGGTTTTTATCAATAAAATGCTCACTATTCTAGATAAAGGCTAAGCCTTTTTGCCCATTTTATTTCTTAAAAAATCAATAACTCCGACTAAAGTATAAATGTAAACTTTAGATAAATTAGGATGATATAAATAATTATTTTTTAAAATTTTCATTCTTCTTACCACTTCAATCTTGTACTTTTTATTGAGATAGCTTGATCGAAAAAATAAAAACAACCCATTTCTCACAATGTAATAAACCCTAATAGGGGAATGAATAATTCTTCTTGTTAATTTCAAGTTCTTTAATGATCTTCCCCAGATTAATTCCCCTATTTGATGATTCAGTAAAACATTCATGAACTGAATATTTTTAAACCCAGCATCATTAACCCTAAACGAAAAATCAATATCAACAAAATCAATGAATAGATTTTCATTGAACTTGCCTATTAGTTTAAAATGGTCTAAGCAAATTATTGAACCTGATGTGATTAAAATATCAACCTCTTTCACTAAGTCTTCAACTTTAGTAAATTTTGGTTGAAAATTTATTCCAAATTGACCTACATTGGATATTGTACATTGTGAAATATTTTCCAAATAGTTTTCAAAAGAAGTTTCACTAAATGAAGAGTCCTGGTCCATTGTTAATAAAAAACTATACCCATCTTTTATAGCGCTTAAAGCTGCAGTATTTAATCTTTTTGCAATACCTAGATTTTCCCCAAAAAAGACATACTCAACCTTATTACCTAATTTGTTTAAATGAATTTCCCAATCAATATTTTTAACAGTTGAATTATCATATAGATAAATCTTATCTAGCTTAGTTGAATAGGATAAGATATTCTCTATAATTTTATGAGGATCTTCATTATATAATATAACAACCCCAGCCAGATTGCCATTTATGGGATATTGCATAAATGTAAATGTAACATAAATGGCAAAAAAATACTAATTTCAATTATAAAAATCTTTCTCAAAAGACATGAAGAATCCTATAATTTCAATTTGTATCCCTGCTTATAAGCGAATTGATTACTTAAAAAGATTGCTTTGTTCAATTGAGATTCAAAAATTTAAGGATTATGAGGTTATAATATCCGATGATAGCAATGATCATTCTGTTGCAGCACTATTGAAAGAATTTAATGGGAGATTCGAGATAAAGTACTTTAAAAATGAAAAAGCGCTTGGTACCCCGGCCAACTGGAATAATGCCATTTCAAAAGCAACAGGAGAATGGATTAAATTAATGCATGACGATGATTGGTTTGATAATGAGCATTCCTTAGAAAAATTTGCATTGGCTAGAAATAATAATAATAAATTTATTTTTTCAGCTTATACAAATAAAACCGAATTAACGAATAATATTGAAAAGAAGTTTTTTAACGAAAATTTAAAAACTATCATTTTAAAAAATCCTTTACGACTTTTAGCTAAAAATAGTATAGGACCTCCGAGCGTAACTTTATTTCATAATAGTATTAAGGATAAATATGACGAAGGTCTGAAATGGAGAGTAGACATTGAATATTATATAAGAAATATTAGTAAAGGAATTGAATTTACCTACATTAATGAACTATTAATTAATGTAGGGGTGAGCGAAAGCCAAGTAACCAATTATTGTTTAAATGTTCCTTCTGTAGAAATACCAGAAATGTATATTCTTTTATCCAAATATGGAACTAGCCCCTTAAAGAATATAATGGTATATGATGCCTATTGGAGAATTCTTAGAAACACGCATATTCATTCTAAAAGCAAACTTGAATCCTTTGGACAAACCGATTGGCCAGCCGTTATCTTAAGTATGGTTGAACTACAATCTAAGTTTAACCAAAGTACTTTAAGAAACGGGGTCATATCCAAAACATTAATGAGTATATCTTATATTTATAATCAACTTAAATCAAACTTGTAAATATTGAAGCTTTCTATCATCATAGTAAATTATAAATCGGCTCAACTAATAGATGATTGCCTTTCTAGTGCAAAGGCATTTGATTCATTTAATGATTTCGAATGGATTATTGTAGACAACCAATCTAATGATAACAGCAAAGAAATTTTAACTTCAAAATACCCAGCATTAACTTGGGTTGACATGGGATACAATGCCGGATTTTCAAGGGCTAACAATGCAGGCATAAGAATTGCTAAGGGTGAATTTGTTTTATTATTAAATCCAGATACGCTAATTCTAAACGATGCCATTAGCAAATGTCTACATCAATTTGCCAATTCCACGAATGTTGCATGTGGGGTTCAATTATTAAACAAGGATCTAACAAATCAATTTTCTGGTAGTAATTTTATGATAGGGGGTATTAACCAATTACTGCCGCTCCCTTATTGGGGTAGTTTATTGAAAAATATTTCACAACTGTTGTCAATTAAAAAACCAAGCGTAGATATTGCCTCAGATTTCGAAAAAGTAGAATGGATAAACGGGGCATTTTTAATGGTTAAAAAGGAAGCCGTTGATAAAGCAGGTCTAATGGATGAAGACTTTTTTTTATACGCAGAAGAAATTGAATGGTGTAGCAGACTAAATCAAGAAGGAAGCCTCATGATTTATGGCAATATGCATGTTATACATCTGATAGGTGAAACCATTACAAAAGCGGCTAATTCAAACGATAGTACTTATTTAAATTTATTCGACAGAAAAGGACTTCAGTTAATATTGAGCAATCATTTAAGAATTAGGAAGCAATATGGGATATTTTGGTTTTTATTTCAGTTGTTAAATTATACTTGCGCTGTGCCCATTTATTTAATAGTAGGACTTCTTGAAAATATATTAAAATTTAGAAGCCCCCTCAACGATATTAAAAAAGCAATAGGCTTGGCAAAAAATGTATGTATAGTTTGGAGCTATTCAATAATAATAATCCTCAATAAGCCCTATTTCTATAAAGTTCTATAAGCAAAGGCATATTTCAATATATTTGTAATATGGGAATCATTCAAAAACAAGGCATGAAATCGTCATTATTTATAATGATTGGCTTTGTTATTGGCGCCTTTAATTTATTGGTGCTTTTCCCGCTTTTCTTCTCAAAATCAGACCAAGGACTTGTAAGAGCCATGATTGATATTGGAGCTACCCTATCCATATTTTGTACTTTAGGCACACTTCCCGTTGTCTATAAATTTTACCCCTTTTACAACCAGTACTTAGGCCCTAAAAAAAACGATCTGCCTTTTATTACCTTAATGGTAAATTTAATTGGTTTTGGTTTGCTATTATTAATAGGATGGCAACAGAAGGATTTTATTGTCAGAAAGTTAGGAAAATCACCCGACTTAGCTGTTTACTTTAATTATGTTTACCCCTATACCTTTTTCATTTTAATGTTTATATGGCTAGAAGGTTTTGCTTGGGGTTTAAGAAAAGGAGTTATTACCAACTTTCTTAAAGAGACGCTTATTAGAATTTTAACTACAGTGCTTATTTTAGCCTTTGGTTTTAAATTTATAAGTCTCCCCGTTTTTATAATGCTATTTAGTGGTATCTATTTAATCCCTGCCTTAATTCTTTTATATACGCTAATACAAACCAAAGAATTTTCACTTAGAAATTTTAAAATAAGCAGTGTTACCAGAAGATTAAAAGGAAGGATGATTAATTTTGCGCTGTTTGTTTTCGCAGGCCAGTTTTTTAATTTATTAGCCAAAACAACCGATACTTTTTTAATATTTGGACTGAGAGGTTTAAGTGATACCGCCATTTTTGCTATAGCCACCTATGTTTCTGCCATATTAGAAATTCCTCAGCGTAGCTTAAACTCCATTACCATTCCTATTTTAGCAGAGTCATGGAAAAATAAAGACATGGCCAATATCAAAAACATTTACCATAAAAGTGTATCCAACTTACTAGCCATTGGCCTTTTGTTGTTTGGACTCATATGGTTAAACATAGATAATCTGGTTGCTTTTTTAAATTTCATCAGCAATAAATACGGTGGCGGCTATGACGAATTACCCAAACTTATTTTTATTCTAGGTTTGGCCAAATTAATTGATATAGGCACAGGAGTCAATAGTCAAATTATTGGCACTTCTAATTACTGGAAATTCGATTTTTATACCAACCTATTCTATATTATCCTATCGCTTCCCTTGAATATTTTTTTAATTAATAGTTATGGGCTAGAGGGCCTTGCATTTTCAAATTTAGTAGCACTAACTTTATACAATAGTATTCGCTTTGGATTTTTGTATAAGAAATTTAATTTACAGCCCTATACATGGAGACATGGTATCTTTTTAATTTCAAGTATTATACTTATGCTTTTAGTTCATCAGTTACCAATTGCAAATAACTTTTTCTTAAATATATTTATTCAATCTGCAACCTTCAGTGTTTCTTTTTATCTTTTAGTAAAATGGATTAACCCATCTCCTGAAGTATTGTCATTATTCAACTCCTTTTTTAAGAATAATTTCTTGAAGCTATTCAAGAAAAATTAATCTTAACCCCCTACTAATAAAGCTACTAAATACTTTATTTTTTTGTTGCTAATGTAATTAAATGAAAAGGGTAAAAGTTTTGTTGAAAATCAACTGTAAAGCCAGTGTATGAAAGCAAATCTTTAATTAGCTCAAAGTTAAAAACATGGTGATGCACTGCCCGATAAGATAAATTCTGAATTGTTCTTTCTTTAAGAATATCTCTTGAGCCTAATGCTTTGTCTAAATCCATATCGTGTAAATCAATTACTTCATTATAATGCGTATCGTCATCTTCTTGAACATCATTATTATAATCCTCAATCAAGTGTTCTAACTTAGTAATTGGGCGTTTTCGATCAAAAGTGACACTACTATCTGGTAAAATTAAAACTAGCCTACCCGTTTCTTTCAAAACCCTGCGCCAATGATTTAAAGCTTTGATTGGATTTGCAATATGTTCTAATGAATGACTAGATAATAAAAAATCAAATTGATTGTCTTTTAACAAACTCAAATCTGAACCTTCTGCAATATACTGGAACCCAAAAAGATTTTTATAATAATTATAATTTTCCCCTTCCTTGATTTTGCCTTCCCAAATTGTTTTATTGGAGAAATTAACTCCATCTACTTTTTCAGCAAATAAATAAACAGGCATCGCCCCCTTGATACTAAAGATATTACTTGGACCTCCGATTTCAATACCCTTAAGCCCTTTGAAAGTTTTAGCAATTTTTATTAACCTTCTTTTTTCAGGCTGTCTTAAATATGAAGCTAGCGTGATGGCCTTGTCAATTAGATTCATGTTATTTATTTTTAATTAATTCTAAAAATAGCTCCAGCCCCTTTCTTTTCTCAGGGGTGAGTTCGTAGCTAATATTTTCAGTATAATATTTTTGCAAATCATATACTTGCTCAGCAGCAGATATTAAAGCAATTACTTGCTCCAAATTTGACAAGCCATATCCGTTGGCTGCATCAAAGGCCTCCATAAATTCAGCAGGAATGGGTTTATTGGCCACCCAAGCAGCAAAAACAAAGGGAAGTCTAGAATACTGCTTCCACGCTAAGCCTAGGTCATATACATGTTCAAAACGGTTTAAACTAGTCAAGGCGCGGTCTCCAATAATTACCCCAGCAGTTGTCCCTGAAATTTCATTTATATAGCCTTCAGTGGCTATTAAAAACTCGACCTCTTTATTCCAATATTGAGCTAATAAAAGCTTTGCCAATTGAACGGAGGTTCTGCTTTGATAGTCTAAATACACCTTTTCAATTTGATCTATGGGTACTTGGCTAAATAAAGCCACTGAAGCCACTTCCCCCTCTGTACCAATCACATATTTTGAAACAATCAGCGGGTTCGATAATAGAGGCATGATGGCCACAGGAATAAGGCCAATATCAATGGTATCGTCTAATAAATCTTGGGCTATTTGAGCAGGGTAAGACTTCACTAAATGAATGCTGTCAAGAAAAGGACTTTGCTCCATTCCTAGTAATAATGGGCGGGTATTTAAATAACTTACCGCGCCTATGCGCCATTTTTTGTCCAATTGAATTAACTTTGTGCAAAGAAAAACCTTTTTTCTAAGAATCTAACTACTTGTTTAAATTATCAGCCAATGTCGAAAC
>JAURIP010000025.1 GCA_030832695.1 Sediminibacterium sp.
ATAACAACTTAAAATGCAATAAAGTTTATTTATATTTAAGAATTATTTAAATGAAAAACTACGGCAATGCGTAAATTATTTTTTTTGGTGTTTTGTTGGCCATTTTTGACCCAAGCACAAATCAATCAAGACAGTATTACAATAAAAAAAATGTCTGACGAAATCATGACCAATGGCAAGGCCTATGATTTATTAAGGCAGTTAACCAAGCAAATAGGAGGTCGTTTGGCAGGTTCGCCGCAACAACAAAATGCAGCAATTTGGGGTCAGCGCAATATGGAATCATTCGCGCCAGATAAAGTGTTTATGCAACCTTGTAAAACACCCAATTGGCAGCGCGGGGGTAAGGATTTTGCAAGCGTAGTGCGTGTTAATGGAAAAGCAATGAATCGTCCTTTAGCTGCATTGGCTTTAGGCAATTCATTAGGAAGTAAAGGTTTAGTAGAAGCGGAGCTTTTAGCGGTTGCTGATTTTGATGAATTGGAAAAACGTAAAGATGAAGTAAAAGGAAAGATTGTTTATTATCATAGCATGTTTGATCCTAACATTATCCGAACTTTTGGTGCTTATGGAAAAATGGGGGTGTATCGTTCCACTGGCGCTAGTCGTGCTGCAAAGTATG
Source organism: Sediminibacterium sp. (assembly GCA_030832695.1). Next base: position 623 of record JAURIP010000025.1, read on the forward strand.
GCGCTGTTGGCGTGATGCTACATTCATTAAGTACCGCACCTGATAATGCGCCGCATACCGGGGGTATGATGTATGATGAGAATTATCCAAAAATTCCGGCAGTGGCTTTGGGCCCTAATGATGCAAAGGAACTATATGCAAATGCAAAAAAAGGAACCATTCGTGTGCAGATGCAAACCTATGGTTATTTTTTACCTGATGCGGATGAGAATAATGTGGTGGCAGAAATTAAAGGGTCTACTTTCCCGAATGAAATAATTACGATTGGAGGGCATTTAGATAGTTGGGATGTAAATGAAGGCGCGCATGATGATGGCGCAGGCATTGTGCAAACTATGGAAATTTTACGCACCATGAAAGCGTTGAACTATCAACCAAAAAGAACGATTCGTTTTGTTTTATTTGCGAATGAAGAAAACGGCATGCGCGGTGGTAACAAATATGCTGAACTTGCAAAACAAAATAATGAACAACATGTGTTTGCGCTTGAAAGTGATGCGGGTGGATTTACGCCTAGGGCCATTGGTATTAGTGCAACGAGCCCTGAGCAGTTTAAAAAAATGGAACAATGGGCTAGTTTATTAAAGCCTTATGGCACTGAAATCAGAGCTGGTGGTGGCGGCGCTGATATTGGGCCGCTAAAAAATGTAAATGCATCAATTGTACTTGCTGGTTTAGTGCCAGATAGCCAACGCTATTTTGATTTACACCACGCTAAAACTGATGTGTTTGAAAATGTAAACAAGCGTGAATTGTTATTAGGCGCAGTGAATATGGCAGCGATTGTTTATTTGGTGGATCAATATGGAGTACCTAAATAAAAGACAATTTTATTGTTTATAGAATAAACACCTATCACTCGGCTCATCGCTGCTTTGCAGATATTCGCTCGTAATAGCATTTATTCTTTTTAACAAATAAAATTGTAAGAAAAAATATAAGCCGTTAAAAAATGACCCTTAGCTTTTAGCAAGGGTCTATAAAAATCAAAGCCACCGTTTATGGGTGGCTTTGAAAAAATCATTAGCGATAAAAATAAAATGACCCTTAGCTTTTAGCAAGGGTCATTTTATTATCTACTAAGGTTCATTGAACGTTCCTTGTATAAATTTCGGAAGTAAGGATCACGTAAATCTTTTATAAATCGAATGGCTTCCCCGGTACTTTTCATTTCAGGTCCTAATTCTTTATTCACTCCAGGAAATTTATCAAAACTAAACACCGGTTCTTTAATCGCAAATCCATCTAATTTTTTCTCCATGACAAAGTCGGTTAATTTAGCAGCACCTAGCATTACTTTGGTTGCAATATTCAAATAAGGAATTTGATATGCTTTTGCAATAAACGGCGTTGTTCTTGAAGCTCTTGGATTGGCTTCAATCACGTATACTTTATCGTCCTTGATGGCAAACTGAATATTAATGAGTCCTTTGATATTTAAAGCACGCGCAATTTTTTCACTGTAAAATTCCATGGTAGCCACTATCAATGGGGTCAAGTTAAATGCAGGTAATACTGCATTACTATCGCCACTATGTATACCCGCTGGTTCAATATGTTCCATTACGCCCATGACGTGAAAAGTTTCTCCATCAAAAATGGCATCTACTTCTGCTTCCTGACAACGATCTAAAAAATGATCAATTAATATTTTATTATCTGGGATATGTTTTAAGATACTTACTACCGCTGTTTCTACTTCAGCGTCATTAATAACAATGCGCATTCTTTGTCCCCCAATCACATAGCTTGGCCTTACTAAAACAGGATAGCCTACTTGATTGGCAACTTCAACCGCTTCCTCAGCAGTGAAAGCAGTTCCATAATCAGGGTAAGGAATTTTTAAATCTTTTAATAAATCACTAAAGCGACCCCTGTCCTCTGCAATATCTAAACTGTCAAATGAAGTTCCTATAATTTTAATTCCTCTTTCGGATAATCGTTTTGCTAATTTTAATGCAGTTTGTCCGCCTAATTGTACAATCACGCCTTCTGGTTGTTCCAATTCAATAATTTCCCAAAGATGCTCCCAAAACACAGGCTCAAAATATAATTTATCTGCCATGTCAAAATCGGTAGAAACGGTTTCAGGATTACAATTCACCATGATGGCTTCGTATCCAGCTTCTTTTACTGCCAATAATCCATGAACGCAGCAGTAATCAAATTCAATGCCTTGACCAATACGATTGGGGCCACTGCCTAGTACAATAATTTTTTTTCTGGAAGAGCGGATAGACTCGTTGGATTGCAGGGTGTTGCTCATATGTATGAAATTGGGCAAAAATACAGAAGCATTATCATTTTTACGAATTTTTAAGCAATGGTTTTCCACGATTTCCATTTATCTTACCAAACATAGTTCGTCCCAGCGGGTGGTATAGCGTTTGCTTCGCCGTTCACTACGCATTTTCCAATTTTTTTGGGTGCCGCTGGTCGCAAATTTGAGGATGTCGTCCCTAAAAGCTGCATTCATATTATCTATAACATTCATTAGTTTTTTACGATTTTGGTCCTTGGGTGCGACAAACAAGTTGGTCTGTAATGCATTATCGGGGACAAAGTCGCTTAAAATGACGCCTGCTTTTTTATACCATTCCCCTTGCTCATATAAACTTTTTCCAAGGGCGACTGCCGCTTTAATGATATCCGGAGTGAGGTTGCTGGGATTATCTAGTTTAACATACCCGCTCACTTGCCTTCCGTGATGGTAATGGGAGATGTCCGTTTGCGGGGGTGTTTTTTTTAATAAAAAAACGGATACCCCATAAGCGGCACTGTGTTGTCGGCGTAATTTTTCTGCAGTACGCGTTGCATAGGTCGCTAGCGCTTCTTCAATTTCCTGCCACTCGGAAACGGTGCGTCCAAACATACGCGTAGTGGCAATCATTTTTTTACTGGTCCTAGGTGTTTGCATATCATGACTATGCATTCCTTTCAATTCTCTAATTAATTTCATACCCGGCACGCCGCCTAAAAATCGTTTACCCCAACTGAGGTCCTTAATGCTAAGTGCATACGCGGTATGGATGCCATAGGTTTTTAATTTTTCACTATAACTATATCCAATCCCCCAAACATCATCGATGGGCGTATTTTGTAAAGCAGTTTGTATTTTTTTAGTATCGTTTAATATCACAATACAACCGGTGAGTAATTTACTTTTTTTTGCTAATCGGTTGGCCACTTTACTTAATACTTTGTTAGGACCTACGCCAATGGATACCGATATACCTGTCCATGTTTCTATTTTCTTTTTTAATGAAACACAATAATCTTGTAAACTTTCAGCAGGGATGTGATCTAAATTAATAAAGGCTTCATCTACCGAATATACTTCCACACAACCCGGTGGTGCCAACTGTCGCATGGTTTCCATCACACGCCAGCTAAGGTCTCCGTATAAATGATAGTTAGAGGAGAACGCGTGTACTTTATTTTTTTCAATTAAGTCCTTTGCTTGAAAATAGGGGATGGCCATATTGATACCCAATTGCTTTGCTTCATCGGACCTAGATACAATACATCCATCATTGTTGCTTAGCACAACAACAGGTGCATGTTGCAGTTGCGGTTGGAACAGTCGCTCACAAGCGCAATAAAAACTATTACAATCTACAATGGCTTGCACGGAATTATTTTTTATAAACTATGTATTACAAAACTCACCACACCCCAGGTGCTGTATTGTTCCAATTGCGCTACTTGAATAGTGCCGTATCTTTTATTTTCAGGAACCAAACTGATACTATGTTCTTGTATTTGTAAACGGCGTACTAAAAATTCACCGTTTAAAACAGCCACGACTACTTTGCCTGAACTGGGCGTAAGACTTCGGTCTACAATTAAAATATCGCCCACATGAATACCCGCACCTAACATGGCATCACTATTTACGCGAAAGAAAAAAGTAGCGGGTTTGTTGCGAATGAGTTGCTCATTGAGGTCAATGCCTCTTTCCATAAAATCGTCGGAAGCTGCCCCAAACCCGGTGGCATTGGCTTGTATAATTTGAGCAGATTGGAATTTTTTATTAATCTGCTGGGTGGCCATCCCTTCATTGGGATCTGTATCTATAAATGACATAAAACTAAAATTATTAGCAATATTAACTAAATAATTTAGTATTTGGTACATTAATTTGTACCCTTTTTTTTAAGTATTTATACCTTTTTGTGTATTTGTTCATTAAAAAGCCTTCCGCGTTAACGAGAAGGCTTTAGCGTTATTTAATTTATAGTATTAAAATTTGAAAACTAGTTTACTGAATATTCTTAATCCGTTGTAGCCCATTTGAACGTTGAAAGGTATCCTGTAATTAATTGAATTTATTTCATGCATTAGCGCTAATTTTAAACTTATGGAATTGGTCATCAATCATATAAATAATCTTTTTAATACGATTAATCCACAACCTTGGGATGCGATTCAAAAAATTCCCCAAAGTGGGGGTGATCGTGTTTATTTTAGAATCATTCAAGGGGCGCAAAGTTGGATAGCTACCTATAGTTTAAATATTAAGGAGAGTGAAACCTTTATTTACTTTGCGGATCATTTTTATGAAAAAGGATTACCTGTTCCTAAGGTATTGGCTATAAGTGCAGATAAAACAATTTATCTGCAACAGGATTTGGGTAGGGTTTCCCTATTAGATGTTTTAGAAAAGGAAGGGAAAACAGATCATGTTTTTTCCTTATTTAAAAAAAGTTTGACTGCATTGGCGCGTTTACAAGTGCATGGGGGTGCTGGTTTAAATTACGATAAATGTTTAACCTCTAAGGAGTTTGGCAAGCATTCAATTTTAACTGACTTGTTATATTATAAGTATTACTTTTTAGATACGTTGCAATATCCCTATGATAAGCAAGCATTAATCGATGAGTTTGAATTATTAAGTAATCAATTGGCTGCAGGTAATTATAAAAATTTCATGTTCAGGGACTTTCAAAGTCGTAATATTATCGTGAACAATGATGAAGTATTTTTTATCGACTTTCAGGGTGGGATGCAAGGGGGATTACCTTATGATGTAGCTTCCTTATTGTGGCAGGCCAAGGCGGAACTTTCACAGGAGTGGAAGGCTAAATTATTAGATCATTATATCAGTGAAGTGCAAAGCTTGTTGCCTGAAAAAATAGATGTAACTATTTTTAAACAACAATACAATGGATTTGTATTATTAAGATTATTACAGGTGATGGGGGCTTATGGTTTTAGAGGTTTGTTTGAACGAAAAGCACATTTCTTAACGAGTATTCCGTTGGGACTATTAAACATAAAAAACTTTTTACAGTATAATACGATATCCAATGACACGCCGGTTTTTGCGTCCATTTTACATTGGATGGTAGGCGATGAAGTGATTCAACGATTTACGCCACCCAAAGCAACAGCGGAAACACCACTAATCATTACGATCAACAGCTTTAGTTATAAAAAAGGAATACCTGGTGATGATTCAGAAAATGGTGGTGGATTTGTTTTTGATATGCGGGGTATCTTAAATCCAGGCAGGTTTGATGATTATAAAAAATTATCTGGTCTTGATAAACCAGTGCAGGATTTTTTAGAACAACGAACAAAGATGAATGTTTTTTTAAATAGCGTTTGGGATTTAATTGACATTACGACAGAGAATTATTTAGAAAGAGGATTTGCTTCTTTACATATTAATTTTGGTTGCACAGGTGGGCAGCATCGCAGTGTGTATGCGGCTGAGCAAACTGCAAGACATTTAAAAAATAAGTATAAAGTAAAAACTATTTTACTGCATACCAATCAACAAAACTGGGTTAAATAGTTTCCCCAATAAATTATTCGGTTATGCGAGCAATGATTTTAGCGGCAGGATTAGGTACCAGATTAAAACCCTTTACCAATCATCATCCCAAGGCATTGGCCTTGGTGAATGGGAAAACTTTATTACAACGCAATATTGAATACTTACAAGCATATGGCATTTGTGAAGTGGTGGTAAATGTGCATCATTTTAGTGATCAAATAATTCGTGCTGTTCAAGAAAATAATGGTTGGGGATCTGGAATAACCATTTCAGATGAATCTGGTGAAGTATTAGAAACAGGTGGTGGCGTTTTATTTGCAGCCGATTATTTTAAGAATCAAGCTGCTTGGTTGGTGATGAATGCGGATATTTTAACCACATTGCCGTTAGATAAAATGATTGCTGCTGATAATTTATTACGTGATGAAAATGAAAATTATATTGGTACATTAGCGGTAACCAATCGAACGACGAGTCGTAATTTGTTATTTAATCAAAAAGGGGTTTTGATCGGGTGGAAAAATAATACCACATTGGAGGAAAAATGGGCAATTGCAAAAACAAGTTTTAATGATGCTAATAACATTGTCCCCAAAGCATTTAGCGGTATACAAATCATACATGCACCTTTTTTTACTGCATTAAAATTGCAAGGAAAATTTTCACTAATTGATGCTTATTTGCAAATAGCTACTACAAATACGATTGGTTATTATGACCATAGTGATTCAATTTTAATGGATGTAGGCAAGCCTGAAAATCTTGAAAAGGCGGCAACTTTATTTCCTTAAAACTTAGTTCCACTAAATTATACGCGGATATAAATTTTCTTTTTATCTAGCAAGTAGGCTATCGTTCCCATGAAGGCAATGATACATAAAGCATACAATAAGGAGCCAATGCGTAAATCACTGGCAACATCCTTACATACATTTTGGTAAAACCAAGGTAGTGCATTGGTATAAACAGGCTCGCCTTTTTCATCTATATGATCCACCCATCTTAATAAAGCTAAAACGCGTGGTAAAAATCCACTCAATACGAAAATGAATAATGGATTTTTTCCAAACACATCAAAAAATTGGCTCCATCTTCCTTTGGCATTATTAAACTCTAATAAATAAATAAACATACTCAAAGTAACGATAGCCAAACCTGAGGTATAAAAAACATAACTACTGGTCCATATTTTTTTATTAATAGGAAAACTAAAATCCCAAATAAACCCTACTAAAACAAGTACTACACCTGTTAATAATAATTTAGCAAGCATTTCAAAATTCTTTCCTTTCAATTGAATATACTCACCTACTAAAAATCCAAATATTACTTGCACGATTGCTGGTAGCGTACTAGTCAAACCTTCTGGATCAAATGGCACGCCTTCCCCTTTATAAATATGTGATATTCCTAAAATATTAAAATCAATGGCATTGCCAAAATAGCCTGATAAACTATAAGGATGACCTGCCGCACCTAGTGCAAAACTGAGTACCCAATAAATTACCAATATCATCATGCCAATAAAAAGTGCCATCCGAGATTTTCCGTAATAAATGATCACAGATGCAAAAAAGTAGCATAAAGCAATTCTTTGTAACACCCCTAAAATGCGCACATTTTCCCAGGGTTTAAACACAAGGCCTGTATCGCTCCATTTTACAAAGGGGCTCCAATTTAAAAACAAGCCTATTAGAAATATAAGTATCGTTCTTTTGATTACTTTTTTCCAAAATTCGCTGCTATTTCCTTGTTGCAATTGGGGCATCACAAATGACATCGCATTACCCACGGCAAATAAGAAAAAGGGGAACACCAAATCGGTAGGCGTACAACCATGCCAACTGGCGTGGGCTAAGGGGCTAAAAGTGTTGGACCAGGAACCGGGATTGTTTACTAAAATCATGAGCGCAACGGTAGCACCTCTAAAAACATCTAATGAATAATATCTTTCCTTGGTCATAGCTTAAAGTTTTATAAATTACTTAGTAATATATATCATCGTTTTAATATCTTTGTAAGATACAAAATTAAGATGCAAAAAAATATATTAATCACAGGTGGTGCGGGATTTATTGGGTCACATGTGGTGCGTTTAATGGTGAACAAATATCCTGATTATCAAATCTTTAATTTGGATGCCCTAACCTATGCGGGTAATTTAGAAAATTTAAAGGATATCGAAAATGCCCCTAATTATCATTTTGTAAAAGCTACTATTTTAGACGCAGATATATTAAAGGAAATTTTTGAAAAAAATGCTATTTCTGATGTGATTCATTTGGCAGCTGAATCGCACGTGGATAGATCGATTGTTTCTCCGCTCGATTTTGTTTATACCAATGTGATTGGTACCGTTAATTTATTAAATACGGCAAAGGAATTTTGGAAAGCGGATTTAAGTTATGAAAATGCGCATGATGGAACTTGGGAGAAAAAAAGAGATCATTTATTTTATCATGTTTCTACCGATGAAGTATACGGCAGTTTAGGAAAGGAGGGATTGTTTACCGAAACTACTGCTTATGATCCTAATTCGCCTTATTCTGCAAGTAAAGCGGCTAGTGATCATTTTGTTAGGGCCTATGGAGAAACCTATCATTTGCCAATTGTGATTTCAAATTGCTCTAATAATTATGGACCGAATCATTTTCCTGAAAAATTAATTCCATTATTTATTCATAATATTATCAATAAAAAGTCATTGCCCGTATACGGGGATGGTTTGTATACGCGTGATTGGTTGTATGTAAAAGATCATGCACGTGCTATTGATATTATTTTTCATGAAGGTAAAAAAGCAGACACTTATAATATTGGCGGATTTAACGAATGGACCAATATTGATTTGGTTAAATTAATGTGTGCTCAAATGGATGTTAAATTGGGTCGTGCGGCTGGAGAAAGTGAAGCGCTGATTACTTATGTTAAAGATCGTCCGGGGCATGATCGACGTTATGCTATTGACGCAACTAAATTGAATAAGGAATTAGGTTGGTCTCCTTCTGTTACTTTTGAACAAGGTTTAGGGGAAACCATCGAATGGTATTTAAGCAATGGACCTTGGTTGGAAAATGTAACCAGTGGTGCCTATCAAGCTTATTATAGCGATATGTATAGTAATCGTTAATTGGGTAATCCTTAATCGCGAAAGAAATAATCAATCGGAATAATAAATAATAATAAAGCCAATTCTTAAGAATGAAAATTGAAAATACACCGTTAAAAGATTGTTTTATTATTCACGATACTGTTCATGGAGATGCAAGGGGCTATTTTATTGAGACCTTTAATCAAAGAGATTTTGCAGCGGCTACCGGATTAGATCTTGTTTTTGTGCAGGATAATCAATCTAGATCATCTAAAGGCGTTTTACGCGGGTTGCACATGCAAAAAGGAGATGCAGCACAAGCAAAATTGGTAAGGGTAATAGAAGGGGCCGTATTGGATATCGCAGTTGATTTAAGAAAAGGCTCCCCTAGTTTTGGACAACATTATGCGATTGAGCTAACGGCGGATAATCACAAACAATTTTATGTGCCAAGTGGTTTTGCGCATGGTTTTGTGGTATTAACCGAGACGGCTACTTTTTTATATAAGGTAGATAAATTTTATCAACCTGGAAATGAGGTGGGGATTATGTATAATGACAAGGATTTAAATATAGATTGGAAATTGCCTACATCGGAATTAATATTTTCTGAAAAAGATAAAACATTGGGAAGCTTTGCGGAATACGCAGCGAGTTTATAAAAAACTAAAAAGTAGACATTATGATTTGAGCACAATGTGCGAAAACATAAACACAAATAAAAAACAAAAATTAGGTTTATGAGATGAACATCCATAAACACAGATAAAAAACAAAAATTAGGTTTATGAAGGGAATCATATTAGCAGGCGGATCAGGTACAAGATTGTATCCAATCACCAAGGGAATTAGTAAGCAATTAATGCCTATCTATGATAAGCCAATGATTTATTATCCCTTGTCTGTGTTGATGTTGGCAGGTATTAAGGAGGTGTTAATCATTACAACACCCGAGGACAATGATCAATTTAAAAGATTATTAGGAGATGGTTCTGAGATTGGTTGTCAGTTTAGTTATGCAGTGCAAGCAGTACCTAATGGACTCGCGCAAGCATTTGTGATTGGTGCTGATTTTGTTGGAAAGGACAAAGTTGCATTAGTATTAGGAGATAATATATTTTATGGCGCAGGCTTTAGTAAGTTAGTACAATCCTTTAATGATGTGGAAGGTGCAGCGGTATTTGCTTATGAAGTGAATGACCCTGAGCGTTACGGTGTAGTTGAATTTGATGCGCATAATAATGCTTTATCATTAGAAGAAAAACCCAAAGCACCTAAGTCAAATTTTGCTGTGCCTGGTTTGTATTTTTATGATAATCAAGTAGTAGAAATTGCTAAAAACATTCCTGCTTCCCCAAGAGGCGAATATGAAATTACAGATGTCAATAAGGTTTACTTGGAGCGTAAGCAGTTACAAGTAGGTATCATGAATCGAGGTACTGCCTGGTTAGATACCGGCACTTTTGAATCCTTAGCAGATGCTTGCGAGTTTGTTCGTGTTATTGAAAAACGTCAAAGCCAAAAGATAGGCTGTATTGAGGAAGTGGCATTTAGAATGGGCTTTATTGATAAATCACAACTAATGGTATTAGCTGATAAGTATGCCAAAAGTGGCTATGGTGAATATTTGAGGAACCTAAAAAAGTAGGGTTACAAATTAATCAAAAAAGGGGGGGGATGAATCACTTTTTTTCAAGTAGGCAGTTACTTTGTCCTATTAAAAATGGCTTTTTCATATAAACAATGAACAATTTTTGAAAATCATTGTTTATTTAGTATGTCAACATACTCCATTAAGGATTTAGAACAGGTTTCTGGGATTAAAGCCCATACCATTCGTATATGGGAGCAGCGCTATCGTTTTTTA
>JAURIP010000005.1 GCA_030832695.1 Sediminibacterium sp.
AAGGAGCTGGTTCGGTAGCTCAGCTGGATAGAGCGTCATCCTTCTAAGATGAGGGCCATTGGTTCGAATCCAATCCGAATCACAAAGCCTTCCCCGATAACTCGGTGGAAGGCTTTTCTCATTCAAGGCAGCGTCACAAGCTTGCTTGTGTAAGATGACGAGAATGAGAAAAGCAAATCAATCGCTTTGCGATTGATTTGGGGAAGGATTTGTGTACCTCCCCCCAGGGATCAGCGAGCACGAAGTGCGAGCTAATCCCAAAGTTTTGATTTGGGGAAGGATTTGTGTACCTCCCCCCAGGGATCAGCGAGCACGAAGTGCGAGCTAATCCCTGGGGGGAGTTTATGATTTACTTTTTTTCTTTAGGAGCATCTTTATAAATTGCTCCAGTTGCGAAATCAACAATCAACCCTGCTCCACCCCAAAAAATTACATCACAAATCAATGCGCCAATTTTAACTTCACGTTGCGGTTGGCCAGCTTCAGGTTTAGTTTTTTGAAAAGTTGTTACTTTGCCACCAACGATAGTAGCACAAGAAGTCATGTAGAATAACATAACAGCCAACATCAAAATTTTAGATAAATTTTTCATAATAAATATATTTTCTTAAATATATAGTAAATTATTTGAATATAATTAAATATTTGATTCTACTCTTGTTCTATTTATCCCCCAAACCCCATCTCATGCTTTAACAAATTGACCAAAAATCAACATTAACAAGTAACTTTGACGTCCGATATTTTATAAAAATGAAAGGTTTTCACTTTAAAACATACGAAGCACCAGAACAATCTCCTTTTGACAGATTATTCGAAATTTTCAAGGAATTGATTGTACACACTTCTGGCGATTTTGATGAAGCCATTAGCTGGATGCGAGAATTGGATGTTGAGTACAAACTCACCGACGAAAAATATACCATTGATGATTTTATCGAAGACTTAAAAAAGAAAGGCTATATAAAAGAAGAAATACAACAGGATGGTAATGGCGAAACAAAAATAACTTCCAAAACCGAAAGAGCCATTCGTCAACAAGCTTTAAATAATATTTTCGGCAATTTGCAAAAAGCAGGAAAAGGAAATCACAAAACAAAAACGCTTGGCCAAGGAGATGAAAAAAATGGAGAGTTCAAGGAATTTAACTTTGGCGATAACATTGAAAATATATCTTTAACTGAGAGTATAAAAAATGCACAAATAAATCATGGTATTGGCGATTTTAATTTAACGGAAAATGATTTGGTAGTAGAAGAAACGGAACAGAAATCCCAAATGAGTACAGTACTCATGATTGATATTAGTCATAGTATGATTTTATATGGGGAAGACCGAATTACCCCTGCAAAAAAAGTGGCGATGGCATTTGCTGAATTAATTACCACACGATACCCAAAGGACACGATTGATATTTTAGTTTTTGGTGATGATGCATGGACAATCAGTATTCAGGAGCTTCCTTATTTAAAAGTGGGGCCCTATCATACCAACACAGTGGCTGGCTTGCAACTCGCCATGGATATACTCCGAAGAAAAAGAAATACCAATAAGCAAATATTCATGATCACAGATGGCAAGCCAAGTTGCATCAAGGAAGCAGATGGCACCTATTATATGAATAGCAATGGACTCGATCAATACATTGTAGAAAAGTGTTACAACCAAGCAAAAATGGCACGAAAGCTGCATATTCCTATCACCACTTTTATGATTGCGCAGGATCCTTATTTGCAAAAATTTGTGAATGAATTTACTGAAGCGAATCAAGGCAAAGCATTTTATACAGGACTAAAAGGATTAGGAGAAATGATTTTTGAAGATTACGAAACCAATAGAAAAAAGAAACTCAAATAAATAGCTTAATCGCATACTTATGAAAATTGAAAAAATTAAAAATTTAGGGGATTTAAAAAAACAAGGTTACCAAAGTAAAAGCATCAAAGATGAATTAAGAGATAATCTTATTTTTAAAATAAAAGAAGGCATACCTGCATTTGAAGGCATTCATGGTTTCGAAGAAACAGTGATTCCAGAATTGGAAAGAGCCATCCTATCTAAACACAACATTAACTTATTGGGATTAAGAGGACAAGCAAAAACGAAACTAGCCAGATTGATGATTCAACTACTAGATGAATACATCCCATTTGTTGCAGGTTCAGAAATCAATGACGACCCATTATATCCAATATCAAGATTTGCAAAAGATATCATTAATGAAAAAGGCGATGCCACTCCTATTGAATGGTTGCACCGTGATGAGCGATTCTTTGAAAAATTAGCAACACCAGATGTTACTATTGCAGATATCATTGGGGATGTAGATCCTATAAAAGCGGCCAACTTAAAATTGTCCTACGCGGACGAACGCGTGATTCATTTTGGTATGATCCCAAGAGCGAACAGAAGCATATTTGTCATTAATGAACTTCCCGATTTACAAGCCAGAATTCAAGTGGCCTTATTTAATATTTTACAAGAAGGTGATATCCAAATTAGGGGCTTTAAACTAAGGATGAATTTAGATATTCAATTTATTTTCACCGCTAATCCTGAGGACTATACCAATCGTGGAAGTATTGTAACGCCATTAAAAGACAGAATTGGATCTCAAATTTTAACGCACTATCCAAAAAATATTGCAGTAGCAAAAAAAATAACGGAGCAGGAAGCAAGATTAAATCCAACGCAAAAGGATATTATATACGTTCCTAATTTGGCCAAAGACATTATTGAACAGATAAGCTTTGAAGCAAGAGAAAGTGAATATATAGATGCTAAAAGTGGCGTGAGTGCTAGGATGACGATTAGCGCTATGGAAAACTTAATAAGTACTGCTGAAAGAAGATGTTTAAAAAATGGATTGAAAAAAACTAGCGTGCGCTTATCTGATTTTATGGGGATTATTCCTGCCATCACTGGTAAAATTGAATTGGTATACGAAGGAGAACAGGAAGGTGCAGAAGTAATTGCTACCCATTTAATTGAAAAAGCAATTAATACCTTATTTAAAAACCAATTTCCTAAAATTAGTAAAATAGAAAAGCAAAATGAACGCAATGCTTATTCCGATTTATTAGATTGGTTTATTGCTGAAGGCGGTTTTGAATTATACGAGGATTTTGATGAGAAACAGTATAACAAGATCCTTGACGAAGTAAAACCACTGGATGCCCTTATAAAGAAATATGCACCAGATACCATTAAGGAAGATGTCTACTTTATGAAAGAGTTTATTCTATGGGCTTTGGTAGAAAACAAAAAGTTAAATAAAGAAAGATTAACTGAGGGATTCTCATTCAAGGATATCCTTGGGCATTTAATCAACAAGATGTAAGCTTAGAAATAGGTCTTTTTAGGTTTCCACTAGTCGAATTTAATCGAATTGTATTGATATTTTTAATATCTTAATAGTTCAAAATTATCCAATGTATCATTGGTATTATTTTGAACCTTACGATGCTAAAACCAAATGCAATGAATCAACTTATTAAAAAGACATTCGCTATAATTTTTATAGCGTTTTCATTTACCCAATTAAATGCACAATCACCTAAGAAATTAGAGTTGCTATTTTTAGGACATGACAGCAAACATCATAATTCTGATGTTTTAGCAAGTATTATGTCTAAAGCGTATTTTAAAAAAGGAATTAATATTACTTATACAAATAATATTAATGATTTAAATGATAAAACGCTAAAGCCTTATGATGGATTAATCCTTTATGCCAATTACGATACCATTAGCACAAACCATGCCGCTGCATTATTAAATTTTGTAAAAAATGGTAAGGGCTTTATCCCTATTCATTGCGCCTCCTATTGTTTTAGAAATAATCCTGAGGTAGTTGAATTAATTGGTGGTCAATTTAAAGAACATGGGTATGACTCCTTCCCTTCCGTGTTTAAAGATTATAATCATCCATTGATTAAAAACATTACCCCATTCTATACGAAGGACGAAACTTATACGCATACGCTTTTAAGTAAAAACATTACGGTCCTTACAGAAAGAAAAGACGGCAATAGAAAAGAGCCGTACACCTGGATTCAGAATGTAGGAAAAGGCAAAGTGTTTTATACCGCTTATGGACATGATGAGATCACCTTTAATAATGCACAATTTTTACAATTGGTGGAGAATGGCATTTTATGGGCAGTGAACGACAATGCAATCGCTAGTTTAAAGGCATATACCATTGCTACCCCTACCTACACAGAGGCCATTATTCCAAATTATGAAAAAAGAAATCCTGTTCCCAAATACCAAGGCGCATTAACACCTGCACAATCGCAATCATTAATACAGATCCCTGTTGGATTTGATTTGCAACTTTTTGCATCTGAACCTTTAATCATTAACCCTATTTATATTAACTGGGATGAAAAAGGTCGCTTATGGGCAATCGAAACAGTAGATTATCCCAATGAAGTAAGAGAGAACAAAGAAGGTGGACAGGATAAAATTGTGATATTAGAAGATACTGACCATGATGGCAAAGCGGATAAGTCAACCGTATTCGCGGATAAATTAAATATTCCGACCAGCTTTACTTTTTCAAATGGTGGTATTGTTGTTGCGCAAGCGCCTTACTTTTTATTTTTAAAAGATACCGATGGAGATGATAAAGCGAATATAAAAGATACCATTTTATCCGGTTGGGGTATTTCAGATACACATGCTGGCCCATCCAATTTACGATATGGACTTGACAATAAATTATGGGGTACCGTTGGTTATTCAGGATTTGTCAATGCCAAAGGAAAAGATACCACTGAGTTTAGCATGGGTATTTATAGTTTTAAACCCACCACTAAAAAAGTAAATGATATTGAATTTTTAGGCGGCACAACCAATAACACATGGGGACTTGGATTTACAGAGGAATTTGATGTATTCGCATCCACTGCAAACAATACCCATAGTGTATTTTTTGGGGTACCGAAGCGCGTATTAAAAAACGGGTACGCAGAAAAATTGGGTACTGAAAAAATTGATGCCCATTATGCTATGCATGTGGTGACTAAAAATTTAAGACAGGTGGATGTATTTGGTGGATTTACGGCAGCTGCAGGTCAAAGTATTTATACTGCCAGAAATTATCCGTCAGAATTTTGGAATAAAGTAGCATTGGTGTGCGAACCTACTGGAAGATTAATTCATAAAAATTTTATTGAACAAGTGGGGTCTGGATTTAAAGAAAAAGGAGATGGCTGGAATTTATTAGCTAGCGCTGATGAATGGTTTGGCCCAATACAATCTGAAGTAGGTCCTGATGGTAATGTTTGGATCACTGATTGGTATGACTTTATTATCCAGCACAACCCTACCCCTAAAGGTTTTGATAATGGTAAAGGGAATGCGCATATTAATCCATTGCGTGATCATGAACGTGGTCGTATTTATCGTTTGGTATATAAAGATGGCGCTGTGAATGCCCCCATTAGTCTAGATAAAAATGACAAGGCAGGATTATTAAAAGCATTACGCAATAATAATATGTTTTGGAGAACCACTGCACAGCGTTTATTGGTTGAAAATAAAGACCTATCCGTTGCAACAGATTTGTTTAATATTATCAATACGAGCAATGTGGACGCTGCGGGCGTGAATGCACCTGCGATTCATGCTTTATGGACTTTACATGGCTTAGGCTTGTTGAAAAATAATGCAAGTGCAGTTACAGCTGCAACTAAAGCATTAAGTAACGCTTCTGGCGGTGTGCGTAAGGCAGCTGTTGAAGTACTTAAAGAATTGCCAAGTGCATTAAAAGCATACCAAAATGCGAAAGTGTTTGAGGATGTAGATTTTAGAGTGCGTCTTGCAGCGGTTATTGCCATTGCCGACATGAAACCCTCTACAGAAGCATATACCATTTTGAATAAAATGTTATTGGTTAAAGAAAATACAGATGATAAGTGGATTAATCTTGCATTAAGATCAGCAAGAGGGGCACATATAAAAATGAGTAAAGAAAAAAATGCAGTAGCCACGATTATTGACCAAACAATAAATATTTCAGTGATTAAGAATCAAATGAAATATGACTTAACTGAATTCACAGTAAAAGCAGGTAGCACGATAAAAATTAATTTTATCAATGTGGACTATATGCAACACAACCTATTAATATTAAGACCAGGTTCAAAAGAAAGAGTCGGCGCTGCAGCTGATAAAATTGCAATGGATCCTAATGGCGCTGAATTAAACTATGTACCTAAAATGTATGAAGTATTACATGCTACCCCACTGGTCAATCCACAAAAAACATTTTCTATGACCATTAATGTTCCTGACAATGTCGGCGACTACCCTTATATATGTTCCTTCCCAGGTCACTGGAGAATAATGAATGGGGTGATGAAAGTAATTGCTAAATAAAATAACTATGAAAAAAATAAATATTGCTATAGTTGGCTTAGGCTTTGGTGCTGAATTTATTCCTATATATCAAAAGCATCCATTAGCAAATATGTATACCATTTGTCAAAGAGACGAAGCTAAATTAACTGCGATTGGAGATGCGTTTAATATTGAAAAAAGATATTCAAACTATGACGAACTATTAAAGGATGCAAATGTGGATGCAGTTCACATTAACACACCGATTCAAAGTCATGCGGAACAAACCATCAAGGCATTAAATGCTGGAAAACATGTTGCATGTACTGTACCAATGGCTACAACAGTGGAAGAATGTCGTTTGATTTGCGAAGCAGTTCAGAAAAGTGGCAAAACTTATATGATGATGGAGACGGTCGTGTATAGCAGAGAATATCTTTTTGTAAAAGAAATGTTCGATAAGGGTGAATTAGGAAAAATTCAATTTGTTAGAGCATCTCACCAACAAGAAATGGCAGGATGGCCTGGCTATTGGGAAGGATTGCCACCGATGCATTACGCAACCCATTGTGTAGGTCCAATTGTTGGCTTGATTGGTAAAGAAGCAAGTCATGTTTCCTGCGTGGGTTCTGGAAGAATTGATGAAAATTTAATTTCTAAATACAACTCCCCTTATGCGGTTGAAAGTTGTCATATACAATTTAGGAATTCAGATGTCGCTGGCGAAGTAACGCGCTCTTTGTTTAATACAGCCAGACAATACATAGAAAGTTTTGATGTTTATGGTTCTAAAAAAAGCTTTGAGTGGTCTCTAGTAGAGCATGAACAACCTGTGATACATAAAGGCGAAACACCTTCGAGAGTGTCTGTACCTGATTATGCCCATTTATTGCCAAAGGAAATACAATCCTTCACCATGCAAGGTGTATATGATTCAGATAGTAACCAACACTTATCTTTTATACAGGGATCAGGTCATGGCGGATCACATCCGCATTTGGTGAATGAATTTTTGAAAGCATTAAATGAAAATAGAGCCCCATTCCCAAATGCCAAACAATCGGCGAACATTACCTGTGTTGGGATATTAGCGCATGAATCAGCGTTGCAAGGTGGCGTAAGATTAGATATGCCCACATTTACATTTGAATAACCCCTAAAAAAATATATAA
Source organism: Sediminibacterium sp. (assembly GCA_030832695.1). Next base: position 7,521 of record JAURIP010000005.1, read on the forward strand.
ACTGCTCATTTGCATTCAATTATAAAAAAATAAGATACACTCAAATAAAAGATAAAAAATAAGTCGGAACTAAATGAGTAATAAATTGTTTTTAAACTAGATTTAATTAACCAAAATATAAATAATATGAAAAGAGTATTAGGAATTTTAACCGTTTTAATTTGTTTGTCAAGTATATCAGCAAGCGCACAAGGTGGCGGCGGTGGACAACAATTGGATCCAGCTGCAAGAGCTGCAATGATGAAGGAAAGATACAAAGCATTAGGATGTAATGACGTGCAAGTAGATTCTGTTATTGCAATCACCAACGACTTCCGTCCGAAAATGATGGCATTAAGAGATTTAGACCAAGATGCTAGAGCAGAAAAAATGAAAGAAATTAATGACGAAAGAAACAAAAGACTTGAAAAAGCATTACCAGCTGATATCGCAAAAAAAGTAATTGAATCTATGTCGCAACAAAGACCAGGCGGCGGTCGTGCGCCTAACCAATAAATTGGTTAATTTACAAAGTTGAATAAGTAGTAATATATTTATTTTAAGCCCAGCTAGTTACCTAGCTGGGCTTTTTTATCTTAATACAACTAATAATAGTTAAGGCTAATTTATGATTAGTTGTTTACTTTAAAGTCCTTAATGGTACTTGGCAACCATACCTGCATTGCATTATTTCCTCGATTACTCCATGCGTAATAAGGTATCGCTCTCACCTTCTGCATGATGGAACTTACAGTGAATCCATCATTTGAAATTTGGATACAAGGCAAATTCGCAATCAAACTTACCACCGGCTCATCCAATATTTTAAAGTCTTCTGCATTAAAGTCAATTGAAATTGGTGAAATCACATTCCAAGCTTTTCCATTATTATCAGCCCCTTCAATACAATAAACAATTGGCCCTCTTTGTAATGCAATCCGATCATTATTAAATTTTAATTCATTACGCGCAGTTACTTTTTTAATTGTCATTGGCAACTTATATTCAATTACATCATTGTCCTTCCATTCATTTTTCACTACCACATATCCATCTTGTAAAACATAATTAATAGGATTCCCGTTTAATAATAACTCAGGCATTTCATTAGTATTTTTGGTAAAATGATATAAATCCCCCGGTGCAGGCGTTCCAGTTACCCAACCAGGCAATCTAAATGCAATGGTTGATGTAATTTTCTTTTTCATATTTAAAATACATTTTACATCCCCCTTCCACGGGTATCCAGTTTGCATGGTCAATTTCATTTCCCCCTTGGGTAAATTAAAACTGGTTTCACTTCCAACAAATAAGTTGACAAATATTTTTTCGTCTTTATATCCGTAAATGTAATTTCCTAAGGAAGCAATTAACCTTGCAATGTTGGATGGACAACAAGCAGTTCCAAACCACTCCTGCCTACTCTTTTTACCATTGGATGCCAGAGGATTACCATAAAAGAATTTATCACCACTTAAAGACAAGCCATCTAATGCGGCATTATACAAGCTGCGCTCTAACACATCCATATATTCCCCATTACCAGTTAAGCTATTCATCCGTTGGTTCCAAAAAACCATTCCAACCGACGCACAGGTTTCACAATAGGCTTGTTCATTGGGCAAATCAAAATCCTTGCTAAACCCTTCATTACTTCCAGCTGATCCTATACCACCAGTAATATACATATTGCGATAAACCACATCCTCCCAAACCGTGCGCATGGCTTTTAAATAATCAGTATCACCCGTTTGCGCAGCTACATCAGCAGCACCTGTATACAAATACATTGCCCTTACTGCATGTCCTGTAATTTGCGTTTGTTGTTTCACAGGTTCTTTGTCCTGTGTATATAAAGTATCCTTCCAATCAGACCAAGTATACCCTATAGCATGTTTTTTACCTCGCTCAGATAATAACCAATCAGCCAAATTTAAATATTTTTTATCATTGGTAACTCGGTATAATTTTACTAAAGCCAACTCTAATTCTTGGTGCCCAGTTACCCAATTTCTTTTTCCAGGTCCAAATACCGAATCAAAATAGTTTGCCCATTTAATGACTACATCTAAAAACTTTCTTTTTCCAGTAGCATCATAATAAGCCACTGCTGCTTCAATCATATGACCTCCACAATAGTCCTCATGCATACTCATATCAGACCATCTTTTATCTAAGCCTGTTAAAGTATAAAAAGTATTTAAATACCCATCTTTTAATTGGGCACTTGCTATTTTATCAATCCACTCATCGGCTTTTGCCTCTAGCGCTTTGTCCTTATTTGTTTTGATAGAATAGGCCATAGCTTCAATGGCTTTGTATACATCAGAGTCATCATAAAAAATACCTTCGTGTTTCTCTCCTCTGTTTCGAGCCACTTTTTCAAAATTTCTAATACGCCCTGTTTTTTCCTCTGTTTGATAAATACAAGCAGCTAAAGTTTTGGTAGCGACTAAATCCATTTTAGGTTTCCAAAAAGCGTCTGTGACAGTAACTTTTGAAAAATTTATAGGTTCAATTTTAACATGTGAGCTTTGGGCATTTATTCCAATACACAAAAAACATAAAGATATAAAAATGAATAATTTCATAGGACATCATTTAATATTAAATAAAATGCAACATTTTACAAATAAATATAAACAAAAATTCATACGCTATTTGTTTAATATGATGTATTTATGGAAATACATCCAAAATGGTATGCTATTCTGATAATATACATATATTTGATGAAATAGATTTGTATCAATTGAATTCGAACCGCCCCTTACTGATAATTATATTTGTCCTATATAGTATAGGTACAACAATTGCGCAATTCCCCACTAAAATCGTAAACGATTCCGCTTTTTATTTTGCGCGCAAAATTAATACCCCCATTAAATTAGATGGTATAATAGACGAACCTATTTGGCAATCTGCACAAAAAGCATCCAATTTTCAACAAAATTCACCAAACGACAGATTGCCTGCTACAGGACTTACAGAAGTGATGGTTACTTATGACGATAAATACATTTATGTTGGCGCGAAGGTATATAATACTATAAAAAATCAACCCTATATTACCCCCTCTTTAAAAAGAGATTACAGAGGAGAGTCAAACGACGCATTGGTGATTGTATTAGACACTTATAATGACAAAAATAATGCATATTCATTTGGTATAAATCCCTTTGGTGTATTAAGGGAGGGCTTAGTATCCAATGGAGGGGTATTGAGTGAAGATCTAAATTTAGCATGGGAAAATAAGTGGAATGGGAAATCCAAAATTTATGAAGATTATTGGACCATGGAAATGGCGATCCCTTTAAGTTCCCTTAGATTTAACAATGGCGCTAAACAATGGCTGGTAAATTTTTACCGAATTGATAGTTATAATGCTGAAAGATCGGGTTGGGCCAAGATTCCTAATCAATACTCGATGACCTCTTTGGCATTTTCAAAACCACTTCAATTTGAAATACCTATTCAAAAGAAGGGTGCTAACATTTCAATGATTCCTTACACTTCCCCTAATTTTCAAAAGACAATGGTCAATGGGAAAATTGTAATGAAAAATAGTTTATCAAATGGTGCAGATGTAAAAATTGGGATTGGATCCTCCTTAAATTTAGACCTGACTATTAATCCAGATTTTTCACAAATTGAAGTCGATAATCAGGTTACCAACTTAGACCGTTTTGAAATTTTTTTTCCTGAAAAAAGACAATTTTTTTTAGAAAATGGCGACCTATTTTCAAATTTTGGAACGGAAGGTATTCGCCCTTTTTTTTCTAGGCGGATTGGGGTTTCTTATGATAGTTCGACGAATTTAAACATTCCCACTAATATTGATGCAGGATTAAGACTAAGTGGAAAATTAAATGACAAATTAAGGTTAGGCTTGATGCATATGCAAACTGCCCAAAATAGCATGATTAATGAACCCCCCACCGCCTATTCTGTAATTACTTTACAGCAAAAAGTATTTGCAAGATCAAATTTTGGCGTGATGCTAGTCAATAAACAACCTGTTGGATCTGATCAATTTAATCGCGTACTAGGTATTGATTATAATTTAGCCTCTAAAGAAAATAAATGGAATGGGAAATTATTTTATCAAAAATCAATAGATGAGTTTAAAACTAAGAATGATCAAGCCTTTGGAAGTAGCCTACTCTATAATATAAGAAGTTTTGATACAAAGAATGAATTTTCAGTTGTGGAAGATAATTTTAATCCTGAAGTAGGTTTTGTAAAAAGAAGAGGCTATCAAAGAATTTCAAACACAACCAATTGGAAATTTTATTTGACCAATAAAAAAATTGTAAAACATGGTCCAGGCATCGATTACGACTTTATTCAAAAACCTGGTAAAGGATTAACCGACTACGACTTAAACTTACTATACTCTGTATACTTTAGAAATTCAATGTTCCTATTCATAAAATTAAGGAAAGATTATACCTTATTATTATCCGATTTTGATCCTACAAGAACAAATGGATTAAAGCTTAAAGCAAATCAATCCTTTCACTACAATTCCGTTTCAATAATGCTTAACACTGATTATCGCAAAAAATTAGCAGCCAAGCTTTCTAGTAAATTTGGAGAATACCTTAATGGTCAACGATTTAATATGGAAGGTGAATTAAGTTATAGGGTCCAACCCATTGGATTGGGTGGATTTGTATTCTCCTACAATAAATTAAACTTTCCAAGCCCGTATAAAAGTGCAGAACTCATTTTATTGGGGCCTAAATTTGATATTACTTTTTCAAAGAAATTATTTTTTTCAAGTTTATTACAATACAATAATCAAATTAATAATGTGAACGTAAATACGCGAATACAATGGCGATTTGCACCTGCTTCCGACTTATTTATTGTATACACAGACAATTACTACTCCGATTCTTACTTATCAAAAGGAGGTGCGATTGTATTAAAAGCTACCTATTGGTTCAACTTATAAATGTAAAATAAGTTCAATTTTGTACATTTACATTATGGATGTAAAAATGGAGCCTTCCTGGAAACAAGCCTTGTCGCATTTATTTGACAAGCCTTATTTTTTGCAAATCGCCACGCATCTGAAAACTGAGCGCGCCACTAAAACTATTATATACCCTAAAGGTTCTTTGATATTTAATGCCTTTAACCAAACTCCTTATGATAAAGTAAAAGTGGTTATTCTAGGTCAGGATCCATACCATAACCCCGGTCAAGCGATGGGTTTAAGTTTTTCAGTGCCAGATGGCACAAAACCGCCACCCTCCTTAATGAATATATACAAGGAACTCAATAAAGATATAGGCTTAGCAATTCCTACTACCGGCGATTTAACCAAGTGGGCAAATCAAGGTGTGTTGCTATTAAATGCTGTAATGACAGTTAGAGAAAATGAACCTGCTAGCCATGGTAAAATTGGATGGATGGAATTTACCAATGATGTAATCAAACATTTGTCCAGCGAGAAAAAAGGCATCGTATTTTTATTATGGGGGAATTTTGCACAGCAAAAACAAATTTACATAGATGCTACAAAACATAAAATTTTAAAAGCAGCGCACCCTTCTCCTTTAAGCGCACACAATGGCTTTTTTGGATGCAAACATTTTAGTTTAACCAATGAATATTTGGCAAAAAATAATATAGACCCCATTGATTGGAAACCTTAAATGATAAGATTAAAATGACTTTGATTAAAAATATATTCGCGCGCATATTAGCCATTTGGGCTTTATTCGTTTTTGCTTCAACCATGTTTTTATTTTTTCCATTTTACTTGGTATGCTTTTTAATTCCTGATCCACAAAAAACAAGATACCATCGATTTATATCAAGAATCTGGATGGGTCTATTTTTATTTTTAGTGGGGATTACATTTAAAGTCACTGGGAAAGATATTTTTGATACCCTGGAAACCGCTGTCATTGTATGCAACCATAATAGTTTAATTGACATTCCTGTAAGCACCCCATTTTTAGCAAGAGCCAATAAAACAATTGCAAAAAAAAGTTTTGTGTATGTCCCTTTGTTTGGCTGGATATATCAATTTGCCTCCGTAATTGTTGATCGAAAAAATAACGAAAGCCGTCGCAAAAGCTATGAAGAAATGAAACGCGTATTAGACAATGGATTAGATATGCTTATTTATCCAGAAGGCACACGAAACAAAACAAATAACCCATTAAAATCATTTTACGATGGCGCATTTAGATTATCGGTGGATACCGGAAAACCCATTGTTCCTGTGGTTATTTTAAATACGAAAAGAATTTTACCCGCAAAACCCCTTTTATTTTTAAGACCGGGTAATATTATACTAAACATTCTCCCATCGATATCACCAATAGGCCATACCACAGAAACGTTAAAAAAATTGGTATTCGATATTATGGCTGATCATTATGAGAAAAACAATAAGGATTAAAATTAATAGCGACGTTGCGTTGACTTTTAAAGATGTGTCAGTTCGTGATTTATTAATAAGAGGAAGAGGAGAATGTTCTACTTCTATTAATTTTTAAGTCCCTAAGTATCCCTGATTTTGGATTCACAGAAATACTAAATGACTTATACAATCCTATCGGAGTAACGTTTATGGCTAATTGCCAACAATGCATTTCCCTTGTTATAAACATACTTAATTGCTGTATGCTTCGCTTTGCAACATCTATATATCCAGTTCCCCCCAACTTCCATTTTGGGGTAATACTAAAATCTCCGTTAAAATTTAAACTCGAATAGGTGTTAATTTGGAATCCAGAATAATCTGGTTTCATGTACCTTGAAAATTGAAAGGAATAAGATACGGTTAATGTCCATGGAATATTGAAATCAGTAAACTCAGCGGGATTTGATTTCGCATACTGTAATTGCCTTTGTTGCTCGTCAGGGGTCATGAATGGATCTATAGGAATATCTTTTTGTTTTGTTTCCTTCCCGTCGGTTGATTTACTTTTAAAGGAAGTGGAAAAAGAAAGCCCCCCACTAGTAATATTACCAAATTTTAATTTTGTTGGATCAATGTCAATTTTATTCACCCTAAACCCTTGCTTATCGGTTTGATAAGGATCCATCGTTAAATTGGAAGTGATATTTAAATTTTCAAATAAGGTAGTTCGCATATAAATATTAAAATTACCTAAGGCAAAACTGTCCGCTAAAAAATTATAACTCGAGTTGAAACCAAAGCCTTCAATTAATTTAACTTTCTTAAAAGCGCCTTCCGTGGTATCTTTTTTATCCTTCATCTTCATCTCCAATAAATTATCTACCCCAAAACCCATACCTCCAAAATTTCCTTCCGAATAACCACCCCCAATACCCCCATCATATTTTGAAAAACGATAGTTCCTTCCAGTTGAGTCAATTTGAGTTGTATAGTGATAGGATGCTGCTAAATCAGGTGTATAACTCATCGATATACTTGGCCTAACCTCATGTCGGATGGCTTGGATATTACTATTTTTTTTGAATTTATAGGTACCGAAAATTCTTGACGCAGTTCCTAAACTAAAACTCATATTTGGCGCTCTATAAAATCCACGACTAATAGAAGTATCTACTTGCTTTGTTTTATTATTCCAGGTTTTGATACTTTGTTGTCCAAACCACTTTTCTTCAAATGAAATACCGGGAGTAATAGTAATAGGCCCTAAGGAAGGCAATGACAAGCTAATGGGAATACTATGTTGCGCACCCCATTGCATGGTATCTAATAACTTATTAAAATTCAATGCTGAATCATAAAATGACAATTGATTTTGAAAACTACCATTATAACCTACACCTAACTTTTCATACCACTTACCAGCACCAATTTGATCCTTGGATTGAAATGGATAAATGGTGATTGCATTAAAATTGATATTAGGTAAACTCATATTAACCAATCCTAAATTATTATTTTGGTTGTGGTTTAAGTTAACCGATAAATTGTATTTATTATCCCAACTTTTTGTATAACTAACGGAAGAACTTATTTGGTTTTGGAAATTCTGAAATGGATTATTTAACAACAGGCTATTGTATTTTGTACTTCCAAAATTTACATTCGCTGAAAAGGAAGTACCTGGTCTTGCACGTTGGTCCATGGAGTGCGTCCAGTTGATCATAAATGTTCTCCCTCCTGTATACTCTTGGTTAACAGCAGCATTCCTATTTAAGATGCGCGTATTTTGCAAACTCAAATTAAAATTACCCATGTATTTATATCGCATGATATACTTACTGTTTAAATTTAAATTCCATCCACCATAAGAGTAAATATTGGTCCTAAGGGTTGCATCAAAATTATCACTGAGCACTTTGTAATATCCCAAGCCCTCAAAGCCCAAACCAAAATCCTCACTGGTTGAAAATGCAGGTGCCATTAATCCTGAATGTCGCCCTGTGGTCAATGGAAAAATTCCAAAAGGAATGCCCACTGGAAAAGGCACCCCTTCAAATTCTGGGAAAGTCGGTCCTGATACACCAATTTTATCAGTAATAATTTTCATCTTATTGGTTCTAAAAGCAAAATGTGGGTCATCTAGATTACAAGTAGTGAATCTTGCTTTATAGGCAAACGCCACATCCTTGCTTACTTTTTTCATGGTATTGGCATTCACAAAAATTTCCCCCTGCTGAAAATTGGTATTTTTTGTCAACCCCTTACCCGATTTCATATTAAAATAAATAGAATCATTCACCGACACTATATCCCCTTCCAAAAATTTAGGATTACTTAAAGGACTACCCGTTGTATCTTTTGCCCCATAGGCACGAATGTTTTGTGTTTGTTGGTCATACACAATATTTGCCGCCTCTAGCTGAGACGTTCGATACTCCGTTTTTGCATCACCATATAAAAAGAATTCCTTGGTGGCCATGATCATTACACCAGAGTCTGTAGCATTATAATTAACAGGCGCATCAATACTATCCTTAGAAACCCTTAAAATTTGCACCGATTTAGTACTATCAATTTTTTTGCCAATTGTATCTATTTTCAACCTATTCGTATCCAATAACTTAATAGTTCCTGCCTTTTTTGATAAGGTTGAATCCACCTGGGTTAAAAGTGGTTTTCTACTAAAAGGGCGATTGTTAGATTTTACCTGTTTTTGCTCCTGACTAAAGCCAGAAAAGGAGGAACCAAAAACTAGTGTTAATATCAGGAAAATGCTAATATTAACAATAGAAGGGCTATAATTTTCGTTATTTTCGTGTACTAACTTTATCACTCCTGCAAAAATAAAGTAAAACCCCATTAAGGCACTGATTATGAAGCAAAATAGATTGATTTTAGCATTTCGTTTTGGGTGTATTGCCCTTTTTAGCCTTATTTGCTTAAACGGCCATGCTCAAAACCAGCCAAAATCATTAAAACGAATTATTATTGATGCGGGGCATGGTGGAACTGACCCTGGTGCGAAAGGTAAATATTCAACCGAAGCTGCTGTCTCTTTGGCTATTTCATTAAAATTGGAAGATTATATTCGTCAATCCCTTCCTGATGTTGAAGTGGTCATGACCAGAACAACGGATCTGTTTAGCTCAGTTGTTGAAAAAGCAAAATTTGCAAACCAAGCCAAGGGCGATTTATTTGTTTGTATTCATACCAATTCTGCAGGCCCATTAAAAAGCAAAGAATTGATTGGATATGTCAACAAAACCTATTACGTCAAAAAGGGTGGAAAAAGACGAAAAGTAACTCGCAAAGTGCCCAATTATAAAATCACTTACAGCCCCAATCCAGCGAGAGGAACGGAAACTTATATTTACGGTGTTGGAAAATCAGATGAACGAAAGGAAGTGGCAGATGATATGGTTGATGAGATGGTGGAAAAATTAGACTCCGTATCTGAACGACAAATTAAAGAATTAAATAAGAATGCGGATCCGACAAGATCAATGATGGCCAGCTTATTAACCCAACAATACTTTCAACGTGCTGCGAGCTTGGCATTAACGATTGAAGAAGAGTTTAAAAACGCTGGAAGAATTAGTCGTGAAGCAAAACAACGCCCCAAAGGCATCTGGGTTTTGCAAGCGGTAGCCATGCCTGCCGTACTAGTTGAAACTGGCTTTTTATCAAATCCAGAAGATGAGGATTACCTTAATAGTGAAGCAGGGCAAAAAGAAATATGTGAAGTGATCACTAAATCGCTTATTCGGTATAAGTTTTCACTAGAAAATCAACAAAAGAACAATGTAAAATAGTAAAGCCATTTAAACAATGTGCCTGTTTTGAACTAATTTTATATTATAAAACCAACTGTCGCAATAAGCGTATCCAATGAAAGTATCGAATGAAACAAAAGTAGGCGCATTAACAGTCATCGCAGTAACCTTAATCATTATTGGGTTCAATGTTTTGCGTGGT
>JAURIP010000165.1 GCA_030832695.1 Sediminibacterium sp.
TATAACGCGTTTTGCAAAGTGTTGCGCAGCTTCAATATATACGGAATCATTTAATGAATTAAGTGCTTGTAATGGCGTGTTGGTTCTGATACGGCGCGCAGAGCAAACTTCTCTACTCGTACCATCAAAACTTAACATAGATGGATAAGGCGCTGACCGTTTCCAAAAAGTGTATAAGGCGCGCCTATATTGATCTCCATCCGTACTTAAAATCCATTTATCTCCATTGTAGGGCGATCTCCAAATACCTTCTGGTTGGTACGGATACACACTAGGGCCATTCATTTTATTACTTAATAGGCCACTTACCGTTAATGCCTGATCTCGTATTTGCTCCGCTGATAATCGAACTCTTGGCCCCCTTGCGTATAATTTATTAAATGGATCCTTAGTTAAGGCGTCATTGTTAAATTTTGAATCCTGTTGATAGGTGGCACTCATTACCATTTCTTTGATCATCTTTTTTAAACTCCATTGATGCGTATTCATTAGTTGCCAGGATAAATAATTCAGTAGTTCCTCATGTGTTGGTGCAATACCCTGTGTTCCAAAATCTTCTAATGTTTCGGTAATACCCTGTCCAAATAATTGTTCCCATATTCTATTTACAACCGTTCTTGATGTTAATGGATTTTTTTTATCTGTCAACCACATGGCCATACCCAATCTATTTTTGGGCGCCCCTGCAGGCAAGCCGCCTAGGGATGCGGGTACATCTGGCACCACGACATCCCCTTTCACTAGCCAGTTTCCTCTTTCAAATACTTGCGTGGTTCGAGACATATTGCTTGGATTATCAAGCATGATAGGGGTTGGTGTGTAATTAGTTGAATGCAACAAAGTATCAAAATTATTATAGGCCATTTCAGCTTCCGGTGTTCCATTTTTTGGAAAAGGATTATCTAAACGAAACCAATCATATTGTATTCCGTTTTCTTCGGGATTATTTATTTGACGATTATTGTAAGTAAATATTAAATGATGTTTCCCGATGTTTGTAGGAATAGTAGTGGTAGCAATTTTCCAATTACCTTTTGAATTTTCAACAACAATATTTTTAAGTAAGGGTCCTGTCACTGAATCTAAATGGATTTCCCATTTACCACCCACCTTCCATGATTTGTATTTGTAATACAATAAAGTACTGCCCGTTAAATCAATATTTTTTATACGGGCTACTCCATTATTTCTTAGCATCAAATATTTGGTATCTGCTAATGCGCCATTGCTAATTTGATCTGCAACCAATGAATTAATAGCCGTTTGCCCTGTTTTAATAAATCGCATTAAGTCCTTTTCTCTCGACGGTGCATTTTTATGCAACCAATCTTGCAATTGAAATAACCGGACACTGTCGGCACTATGAAATTCTTTTAAAAAAGGATATTCTGCATAGGTATCCTCATCCCTTGTATTATTAAATAAGGCCAAAAATTTATAATATTCCTCATGTTTAAAAGGATCGTAGGGATGGCTATGACATTGTACACATGCAAAAGTAGTACCCATTAATGTTACCCATGTTGTATTCACACGATCAATCACAGCAGCAGTTCTAAATTCTTCATTATCGGTGCCTCCTTCATCATTGGTTAAAGTATTGCGATGAAATGCGGTCGCTATGTATTGCGCATCTGTTGGGTTAGGTAATAAATCCCCTGCTAATTGTTCTGTTAAAAAAACATTATAGGGTTTATCAATATTAAATGCATTAATTAACCAATCACGATATCGCCAAATAGTACGAGAATCATCTTTTTCAAATCCCTTGGTATCAGCGTATCTAGCCATGTCCATCCATAAGCCTGCCCACTTTTCACCATATTGGGGCGTAGCTAATAATTCATTGACTAAAATTTCATACGCATCCTCATTATTATTTTGAAGATATTTTTTTGCAATGGCTTCTGGCGCGGGCATACCAATAATATCAAAACTTACGCGTCGAAGTAATGTTGGTTTATCAGCAATTGCTGCAGGCGTTAATCCCTCGGCTTTTATTTTTTTATAAATAAATGGATCAATATTATTTTTTATCCAACTCGGTTTCCCGAATAAACCAAATGGTCCAACACCTACTGAAGGAATGGGTGTTTCTTCTACAGCAACATAAGCCCAATGATCGCCCCATTTTGCGCCTTCATTAATCCATTTTTTTAATATACTAATTTCATCCTTACTTAATGGAGGATGCTTATAAGGCATGCGTTCCTCAGGATCGGTCAAATAAAGCCGTTTGATCATTTCACTGTTTTCGGCATCCCCAGGTATGATCGCCACCTTCCCAGATTTATTTATGGCAAGTGCTTCTTGTCTAAATAATAAACTAAACCCACTTTGTCTTTTCACGCCCCCGTGACAACTAATACATTTTTTATTGATTAATGGTTTTACGTCAGCATTAAAGTCAACTTGTTTATTATTGATAAAGTAGCGTGTACCTATCAATACGGGCACTAAAAAAAGTAGAATGACTATATAAATTTTCGGAACTCTTTTTAATATCATTTGCGCATCATTTTCAATATTTAAGATAGGTTATTTTTAAACACAGGCAAAAGTGACAAACTACGAAATTCTTACTAGTAATGTAATAGATGCATTTTAGTGTTAATGAAACTATAAATTTCAAAATGGAGCTCATTAGGAATATAAAATAAAGGTTTGATTACTAACTGTTTAACTTTTTAGACTAATATTATTAAAATAGCTTAACATTTCATTACCATCAAAGCTTAAAAAATGGTGGTAAATTTTATATACGATAATTACATTTTTCTAACCAAACCAAACCAAAAATGAAAAAAATCTATCAGCAAATCCTTGATTTCCCCCAGATGGTTAATCAAAAGGTGTTTAATGCGCAGTTAAATACTGCAGTAGACAAATTCGATTCTCAAGATGGCGTAAGGAGCTACACAAAGTCCATTTACCAAATTTTATCCCTCATTGTACTTATTACAATGGAAGTAGCTGTAATTAAGGGTGCCATGGCTTATTTTACCGATGCGGCTAGTACCGGTTTAGGTAAGGCAGGAAGCGTCTTAACTACTTTAGTATTACTTTATTCTGCTTTCCCAATTGCACACATTATTAGATCAAGAGGCGAAAGCTTAGGTGGATCTCACAATGGTATTGTAACTTTTATTTTTAAAGATTTTGTTACAACCAATATCAAAATACTAGGTGAGGTAGCTGCAGTGGGTGCTTTTATTGGCGCTACTTGTTTTACTTTATCTTTTGTATTTGATACCAACTTATTTACGGTAACCAGCTCAAATTCTTTAAGTGCATTAGCCGGCTTAGCTACCTTACCAATGGAAGGTTTGACCAATTTGTTTGCTGCTTTAAAATTAGAATACCTAACATCAGTTTTAGCTTCATTTGGCAGCTTTAATATGGCGGGCACGCAAACTTTTACTGGTGATATGTTATGGAATGCAAATGACTTATTATTAGTTGCAGGTGCATTTATTAATGTTGCAGCGGGTTTAGCAGGTTTATATGTTAACCTTGCTATATATCATTTCTTATATACGATTGTATCTAATTTTATCAAATGGATTCAAAGCCCTTCTATTCCAATTTCAATGAAAAGCAAATAGTAGGTCGATATGAATCAATAACTTTTTACTAATTCATGGAAGCCCCGCCTCGAGTAATCGACGCGGGGCTTTTTAATGCTATTTTTTTTGAGAATAAAACATTATTTTCATTGTGCCGAATTTTGATAAGCTCTTATTTCATTTTGGATTGAAAACTAAAATATTGATTGATGAAAAAACTTTGTTTACTCTTATTTGTATCTACTGTAACAACTTTTACATTAGCACAACAAACGCAAAAGCCACCATTGCATGGTAAAAATTGGATGGCGATTACGGGTAAGCCATTAGCTGCCACTGCAGGATCCATTGTTTTTGAAAGAGGAGGAAATGCCGTAGATGCTGCATGTGCAATGCTAGCGGCAACATGCACGATGTGGGATGTATTGAGTTGGGGTGGCGAAACACAAGCTTTAATATATAATCCCAAAACAAAACAAGTGCTTGCGATTAATGCGATGGGTGTTGCCCCCACAGGTGCTACACCAGATTTTTTTAAAAGTAAAGGATATGGATTTCCACCAGAATATGGTCCACTAGCTGCTACCACACCAGGAACCCCAGGCGGTATTTGTTATATGTTATCTAATTATGGGACGATGAGTTTAAAGGAAGTGTTAGCGCCTGCTATGCAATTAGCTGCTGGATACCCGATAGATGCACAAACCGCCAATAGTATTGAAAGAGGGAAAGATAAAATAAAACAATGGCCGTATAGTACTAAAGTTTTATTAACGCATCCTGGAGAAAAGAGAGAAGCGCCAGAAGCGGGAGAAATTTTTGTACAAAAAGATTTATTAGCGACACTTCAAAAAATGGTGGATGCAGAACAAAGTGCATTAAAAAAAGGGAAATCAAGAAAAGAAGCAATTCAAGCAGCTTACGATCGTTTTTATAAAGGAGATATTGCAGATGAATTTGTGCGTGGCGTAAAAGAACAAGGCGGCTTAATTACCAAACAAGATTTAGCCAATTGGAAA
>JAURIP010000132.1 GCA_030832695.1 Sediminibacterium sp.
CCACTTGAAGCCCATTGATTAATTCATTATCTAGCGATAGGTTATTATTAATTGGCATTAGATTGTTATTGTAGTACCTGCTGTACCATTCATTAATTCAATTAGTTTTTCCGCCTTCCCAATGATGACCGATTGTACGCCACCATGTAAAGCTAAAAAAGCATTATCAATTTTAGGTATCATCCCTTCAAAAATGACATTTTCATTTTTAAGTTTGCTATAAGTTAGGTTATTAATGGATGAAATTACAGAAGCTTCATTATTTACATCCGCTAATACGCCTTCCTTTTCAAAACCATAAACGAGATGAACTTTGTATTTGTTCGACATGGCAGTCGCAATGGTTTGCGCAATGGTGTCCGCATTGGTATTTAATAACTGACCAGCGCCATCATGGGTAATGGGTGCAATAACCAACCTTGTATTATTCAATAATTGCTGGTGAATAAATCCAGTATTTACTTCATCAATATCCCCCACAAATCCAAAATCAATATTAGTTCCAACTCTTTTATGTGCCTTTATTAAATTAGCATCTGCACCAGAAAGTCCCAATGCATTTACATTCAATGCCTGCAATTGTGCGATTATATTTTTATTAATGTAACCTGCATAAACCATAGTTACAATTTTCAAAGTTTCCCCGTCTGTAATTCTTCTTCCTTCCACCATGCTCTGCTCCACCCCTAATGATACAGCTAAGCTAGTAGCCAACTTCCCACCCCCATGTACTAAAACAGCCTGGCCTTTTATTTGCGAAAAAGCCTGTAAGCATGTTGTCAACAATATTGGATTGTCAACAATATTACCCCCTATTTTTATGACATATAAATTTTCCATAAAGCCGCTTGGCTGCTATTTATTTGTTGCATTTAATATTTCTGATAAAACAGCTTGTGCTGCCCAAACGCGATTTGACGCCTCCTTGGTCACTAAACTATTCGCGCCATCTAATATTTCGTCACTTAATTCCACATTTCTTCTCACTGGCAAACAGTGCATAATTTTTGCATCATTAGACACTGCTAATTTTGCATTGGTTAACATCCAACTAGCATCCGTGCAAAGTACTTTACCATAATCTTGATAGCTACTCCAGTTTTTTACATAAACAAAATCGGCTTCTTTTAAAGCAGCTTGTTGGTCATGCGTGATACTAGCACCAGTGGTGTACTCCGTTGACAAATCGTATCCTTCAGGATGTGTTATCACAAAATCAGCCTCACCCCAAGCATTCACCCATTCACTAAAACTATTTGCCACACATTGCGGGATTGGTTTAATATGTGGGGCCCAAGTTAAAACCACCTTGGGTTTTTTATTTTTAAAGGTGCCGCTTAAATTCATCGATTCTTGTATCGTTAAAATATCTGTTAAAGATTGAAGCGGATGCAAGGTTGCACTCTCTAAACTTACAACAGGTATTCCTGCGTACTTAATAAATTGATTGATAATATTTTCAGCATAATCAGCCGATTGATCCTGTAAGCCAGGGAAAGTACGAATGCAAAGAATATCAAAATAGTTTCCCAATATGGGTGCTGCATCTTTAATATGTTCGACCGTGTTCCCATTCATAATGGCACCTTCACTAAATTCCAATGCCCAACCTTCCTTATCAACATTAAAAATAATGGGCTCCATTCCTAAATTTTGCGCTGCCACTTGTGTGCTTAATCTGGTTCTTAAACTTGGATTAAAAAAAAGTAAGCCTATACGTTTATGTGCACCTAAATTTTTATCCAACAAAGGTTGTTGTTTATAGGATAATGCCTTTTTTACCAAAGCATTAATATTTGTTACATCCTTTACTGAAATAAACTGTTTCATGCGCTTAGTCTTTCTTTTGCTTCAATACTTGAATTGCTTTATTCAAGCCGGTTAAAAATAAATTGATATCGGCCATACTAATTGCTAAAGATGGCAACAGTCTTATTACATTTGGTTTTGCTTCTCCAGTAAATATTTTTAAATCATTCAATAATACTTTACGCAGATCTTCTAACCCAGCCTCCATTTCAAAACCAATCATTAACCCTCGGCCTCTAACTGATTTTACACCCTCCGTATTATTTAATGCATTGATTAAATAATGACCCTTTTCCTCGGCGGCTTTAATTAAATGACCCTGTTGCATCACTTCAATCACTGCAAGCGCTGCAGCACATGCTAAAGGATTTCCTCCAAACGTGGTTCCCAACATACCAAACTTAGCTTGAATATGCGGTGCTATTAATATGCCTCCAATGGGGAAACCATTACCCATACCCTTTGCCATTGAATAGATATCTGCACTTACGCCAGCATGGTCATGCGCAAAAAATTGACCAGACCTACCATAACCACATTGCACACTATCCGCAATATATACCGCTCCAAAATCATCGCAACATTTTCTGATGGCTTGTAAAAAAGCATCATCTGCTACGTAAATACCTGCAACGCCTTGAATACCTTCAATAATGACTGCTGCAATACTTGTTCCTTGTTCCGCAAAACATTTTTGTAACGCTGCAATATCATTAAATGGTAAAAAAATAATATTATCGGTTTCGTTCACTGGTGCAATAATACTTGGATTGTCAGTGGCAGCCACCGCCAATGAAGTACGTCCATGAAAAGCTTTTGTAAATGAAACTACTTTTTTTCTGCCCGTATGGAAAGAGGCTAATTTTAATGCATTCTCATTCGCTTCAGCGCCGCTATTACATAGAAACAATTGAAAATCCTTTTTGCCACTGATTTCATTCAATGCAGTAGCCAATTCTTCTTGAATGGGCATCACAACCGAATTTGAATAAAATGCAATTGCTTGCAATTGATCCTCAATGCGCTTTACCCAATGGGGTTGTGTGTGACCAATACTGATTACCGCATGTCCCCCATACATGTCTAAATATTCTTGTCCTTTATCGTCCCATACACGGCTGCCAGCAGCTTTAGTAATAGCGATGGGATTTAAAGGATAAACGTTGAATAATGACATGGTATTAAATTTTATTGTAAAAAACAGCTATTGCGTAATATGAAATTTAGCTGTTATCGTTAATTTACTTGTTGTTAAAAATAATTTGCTTTTAATTGTAAACCTGCACTTTCTTCTATTCCAAAAATCAAATTCATATTTTGCACCGCTTGACCTACTGCTCCTTTTAATAAATTGTCAACCACTGAATGAATGGCAATTTTATTTCCTTGCTTCTCGATATGAATTAAACACTTATTGGTATTGACTACTTGTTTTAAATCGATATTGTTTTTTGACACATGCGTAAATACATGACCTTCATAATAAGCATTATATAAATCATAGAGTGCTTCCAAACTTAAATCACTAGTAATAACTGATGTTACAAAAATACCTCTTGTAAAATCACCTCTCCAAGGAACAAAATTTACTTCTGCATTTTGATTGCCTTGCAATTGCGCCAAACTTTGAACAATTTCGTTCAAATGTTGGTGCTGTAATGTTTTATAGGCTTGAATATTATTGGCCCTCCAACTAAAATGACTGGTATTGGATAAGCCTTGGCCTGCACCAGTAGCACCTGTGATACCTGTGGTATAAATATCCTTTAATAACCCCTTCGCAGCTAGTGGCAATAACCCTAATTGTATTGCAGTGGCAAAACATCCAGGATTCGAAATATTAGATGCCGACTTAATTGCATCTCTTTGCAATTCAGGTAATCCATATACAAAATTTCTATTCCCAATCGAAGCTGTAGTAGCTATTCTAAAATCTTGTGAAAGATCAATAATTTTTATACTTGCTTTTATTTCATTAGTTGTTAAAAACTTGCTGGCATCGCCATGTCCAACACACAAAAATATTACATCAATATTTTGATCCAATGTGTCTGTAAATTTCAATTGAGTATCGCCCACTAAATCAGCATGTACTTTGCTTACTAATTCACCAGCACTACTTGTACTATGCACAAAAGAAATATGCGCATTAGGGTGTCGCAACAATACACGCAGTAATTCACCACCTGTATAACCTGCGCCACCAACAATACCAATATTTACTTTTTGCATTTGATTCATTTTATAATTCTGTCAATAATAAATTATTTTTTATTTGATTCTTTGATGTGATGAAAAATGGCAGTTTGATTGCCAAATATTTTGGTAAACCCTCTCACATCCGCACCCGTCCACCCTGTATTCATTTCGCCATATTTGCCGAACTTCGCACTCATTAAATCATTCTCCGATTCAATACCAATGATTTGAAAACGATAGGGATGTAACTGAATAAATACTTCTCCTGTTACTTGTTGTTGCGAATTGTTTAAATAAGCTTCAATATCACGCATCACAGGATCTAATATTTGACCTTCGTGTAACCAGTTGCCATAAAACTGAGCCAATTGGTCCTTCCACGACAATTGCCATTTGGTTAATACATGTTTTTCTAATGCATGATGTGCTTTTAAAATAACCATGGGTGCCGCCGCTTCAAAACCCACACGTCCTTTAATACCAATGATGGTATCACCCACATGTATATCACGACCAATGCCATAAGCACCAGCAATAGATTGAATATATTGAATCGCCTCAGTAGGATGTGCAAAAGATTGACCGTTTACTTTATTAATTTCTCCTTGCGCAAAACCGATGATCATTTCTTCTGAAGCCCCTTCCTTTGTCATTTGTGTTGGCCATGCACTTTCTGGTAATATCCCTTTTGAGTTTAAAGTTTCCTTACCTCCAACACTGGTACCCCACAATCCTTTATTGATTGAGTATGCCGATTTCTCAAAATTCATTTCCACCCCCTTGCTTTTCAAGTAATCAATCTCAGCTTCTCTACTTAATTGCAAATCACGAATGGGTGTTAAAATTTCAACGCCTGGAATCATAATATTAAAAATCATATCAAATCGAACCTGGTCATTCCCTGCGCCAGTACTTCCATGAGCAACTAACTTTGCATCTAATTTTTTTACATGTTCCGCAATATGCAATGCTTGACTTAATCTTTCTGCACTCACACTTAAAGGATAGGTATTGTTTTTTAAAACATTGCCATAAATTAAGTATTTAATAATACTATCATAATATCCTTTGACTGCATTAACAGTGGTATGCGTTTTAACACCCAATGCATAAGCATGCGCTGCTACTTTTTTTAATTCTTCTTCTGA
>JAURIP010000057.1 GCA_030832695.1 Sediminibacterium sp.
ACACTAAATGAATTGTGGGATGAACATTGCAGGGGTTGTAATACTATATCATCCTGATATTAAGCAGTTGTCGGAGAATATTAACACTTATGTCCATGGACTTAAGGAACTCTATATTTACGACAATTCCGAAATCCAAACCCCAGGTATTGAAGCGGCATTAAATAACCTACACCCATGTATTAAGTATCAGTTTTTTAATAGCAATGAAGGTATTGCTAAACGTCTTAATCAAGCATTTGAAGCAGCAATCCAAACTCAGCATGATTATTTATTGACCATGGATCAGGACTCCTCTTTTAAGCCGGATGATTTTGAAAAGTACAAATCACTCATTCAAAAAGGAGTTTATACTAAGGTGGCTCAATTTGGCATCAATTGTCAGCCGCATATCACCATTAGCAGTGAGCAACCACAAGAAGCCCTTACTTTAATTACATCAGGTTCCATTTTAAATTTGTCATTGGTTAAAAACTTAGGGGACTTTAATGAGGATTTGTATATTGATTTTGTGGATGCGGAATTCTCATACCGTGTGGTTCAACATGGTTTAATTAATTTAATGTTTTCGAATATTCTGCTCAATCATGCGCTAGGTAAATTAGTGCCCGGGAGATCAATAATGACCTTTAAAAAATCATTACGTATTATTCATACACCAATTCGTGCTTTTTATATTACAAGAAATGGGCTATTCCTGTTATTTAAACACAAGGGGTTAAGTGAAGAAATGAAAAAAGATGTGATTAGATGTATGAAGATTTTAAAAAACGATTTAATATACCATCCGCAATTAACGCAGGTGTATATCAACGTGATGAAAGGGATTTTCGCCTTTTGTTTTAATAAAATGGGTAAAAAGTAAAACTACCCCTTGCTGCTTAATCTTAGCATTTCGTCAACAAAAATGCCTTTTAATTTTAAAGTTTGTAATACTTTATTCGTCCTAACTAGGAGGTGGAATTTAAATTTTTCTGCAAAAGTCTTTTTTGATTTATCATATTCAAATGACCATTGGCCTGTCATTTTTGAACTTGGTTTTACCATTGCTCTTTTCTCAAACAAAACAATACTATCGTAATAATGTATCGTATTGGTGGTTCTGGTAAAATCATCTACCATGAAATCGGGCTGTTCTGTATAATGTGCATTTAATTGATCAATCAATGATTTGGTATATTCAATGAAAGTGCCATTCCTTTTTAGGCCTCCACCATATGCATTCATGTAAGAAGTGTGCACATCTTCACATAAGTAAACACCGCCAATTTTAATATGCTTATACAATTCTTCAAAGGATACTATTTGTTGGTCCTGTGTATGTCCGCCATCATCTATTAAAATATCAATAGGACCTATTTTATCTACAATTGATCTAAGAAAATTTCGATCCTCTTGTGAACCTATTATTATATGGGTATTTTCTTCTTCCAATTGTTTGCATCTTGGATCAATATCAATTCCCCAAATAGTGGCTTCAGGGCCAAAATATTTTCGCCACATTTGAAGGCTCCCACCTTGGTAAACACCAATTTCAACAATCGTTATTTTTTTATTTCTATATTGATTAAAATATCTATCGTAAACATCAAAATAATGATCAAATTTATTTATTAATCGTTTTTCATTGTGTTCGAAATAATCTCTAAGCTCGTTCATTATATTAATGTTTGTATTAAGTTATCCTAATAGTCCTTTTAGTGCGTCAACTCTGAATTGTATCACTGGTCTAGCTTTTGCAGGAGTTCCTTGCAAGATATATTTTATTCCTAAAACTATTGCAGCGCCAAACTTAAAAATATATTCCAAAATTTTCATTAAGTATGCACCTATTGAAATATTCAAAGTTCTTGTTTTTTCACCACGACCAATACCACTAGCTACACGGTACAAATATTCCGAGGTCAACTTTTTCACTTCCACTACATGATGAACACAAATACTCGGGTCGTAATATATTGTATGACCTAATGCAATTATTTTATAAAATAATTCTTTTCCTTCACCTCCAATTCTTAATGTGCCCACCACGCCGGGTAAATTCACATTAAAGCCGCCGATTTGATCATACACTGATTTTTTCACAATCATATTTGATTCAAGCGGGTACTTCCCATTTTCAAAAGCACAGGCACTAGGGGCGTAGTCAAAATTACCTACAAGGGAGGATACATAATAACTCATCCATTTAGGTTCGGAAGGTATATATTTTGGAATGATACGTCCACCAAAACCCACTGCATCCGGTTTATTTTGGATATGCTTAAAAATATTTTCAACATAATTAGGAGTTGCTACTGCATCATCATCCATAAAACAAACCCATTCTCCTTTGGCTATAGCGGCTCCAGTATTACGCGCAAAAGAAGCCCCTTGTTGGGTTTCACTGATGAAAGTAAATTGTCCATTCGTATTTGTTTGCCTCCATTGTGCGTATACTTCCTTGGTATTATCTGTTGAATTATTATCTACAATTATTACTTCAAAGTCATCAAGTCCCGACGATTGACCATATAAACTTGTCAATGCATCGCTGATATAGCTTGCTCTGTTATAACTACATATAATAATCGATAATGTCATTCAGTCGGTTTATCTTTTAAGAAAGTGATTTTTCTTTCTTGAATGATTTAATGATTATTCCAATAAGTAATCCCCACAAAACTATGGAAGCAAAAGTTGAGGCTTTTTGTGCCAATGCAATAGAACTTGGCTTGAATTCGAATCTAATATTGTGCTTGCCCGCTGGTATCACCAAGCCTCTTAAAACATAATTTGTTTTGATAATAGGGGATTCAACTTCGTCAATATATGCTTTCCATCCTAGCTTATAATAGACCTCACTAAATACTGCAAATTGTTTTTGACTTGCATTGGAACTATAAGTAACAATATCATTTTTATTTTCAATTAAACTAATAGTAGCAGCGCTATCATAAGCAATGGTACTTAATTCATTTAATTTGTCTTTTTCCTCGATGATGGCTGTATCCTTTGGATTAAAACTGCTTAAGCTGCTCATGACCTCGGCTGGCCCTTTTTTATATTCTATTCCTTTAACAAACCATGCATTGCCTAATGCTTCGGGATTTGCCATGGTATCAGTGGCTATATTTCCTGTGATAACATACTTGGTATTCATCATATTCGCAACAGGCAAGCAATTTGGGAACTTATACCATTGGTTCTCGATTAAATCTTGGTAGATACTTAGTTTGGCAGGGTTATATCCACCCACTGTGTTGTGGTGGTAGGCGACTAAAGCACCACCATTAAATGCGTTTTGAATACCGCCCCTCATATCCAATACACGGTAGTTGGATGCATCTCTTTTCAGCGCAGTATCAATAGGTGATTCAGTAAATGTGTTGTCATTTTCAGCTGCTTCAATATAGTTCTCCGGTTTTAAATATTTTACATTTACTTGAAACAGATCAATCATGGTAATGATACCAATAGCCGCAATAAAAATCGTTTGATTGATGGTTTTTTTGAAGTACAAGAAAATGAATAAGAAAGCGAATACAATAAATATAAATGTCCTATATAAATCACCTTCAACAAACGCTTTTCTATCCTGCGCTAATGCGTTGGTTAAATCACGTGCTGGTTGTTCAAATGCATTTCTTTGATTTGCATCTGTGATTTGACTTATTTGCGTAAGTAATTCTTTATCATTGGTACTTTTAAAATCACTATTGATATAAAATAAAAGTACACAAGCCAGTAAAACGCCCAAAGCAATAAAGCTGGGTTTATATTTATTGTAAAACTCCTTAAAATTATTTTGTTCGGTGATTCCTTGTAATCCAAACATCGCCATAATGCCAATAAGTAAAGTTGGAATAACCATAATCATGCTAGGCGCACGAAACTTATTGTAAAAGGGAAGATGATCCACCATGAAAAAATTAAAACTTTCAAGGTAAGAACCGGCAGCTAACAACAATGAAAAAATAACGGCTGGGATAATCCACCTTCTGTGTTCATTGGTTTTAAATGAAATGCCAATAAATGCAAAAAAGCAAATCAAAATTCCAATATATGGAGGGCCTGCAGTAAAGCCAATGCCACCCCAATAAAACTGAATAAATGATTGTAATTGCTGTGCGACCTGCGGTTGCATTTGTTGCAATGCTTCAATCGCTTTTGATTTTTCAGGATCAATTGCACTTGGATCACTTCCGCCGCCATAAATATTAGGGAACATTAATACCAGTGGTTCTGTTTTAAACATACTATAGGATAAAGCATAATCTTTATTTAAACCAGCACTTGTAGTGTTGCTTCCTTTGGTTGCTAAAATACTTCCACCGCGAATGGACTCTTTACCATATTCATAAGTGCTAATTAAAATAGGGGCATTCACCGCTAATCCAATTAATCCAGCAGTTAATGCAGTTGCCATTGTTTTTAAAATATGCGTATATTCTTTTTTTAGGATCCATTGTATTAGAAAATACAAAGTCATAAAAAACACAATAATTAAACCGTAATAAGTTATTTGTAAGTGGTTCGCTTGCACAAATAATGCGGTAGCAATTCCTGTAAGTAAACCGCCAATTAAATATTTCTTTTTAAAGATGAGTAAGATAGCGCCTACAAAAAAGGGTAGGTAAGCGATTGCGTGCATTTTGGTAATATGACCTACTACAATGATGATGGGGTTGTAAGTAGCAAAACTATAAGCGAGTGCACCAATGATTCCAATAAATGGATTGATGCCTAAAACGATCGCTAAAAAATAAAAACATACACAGGCAAGAAAAAACAAATTGATCGGTTCTGCTAAGTTCAAAGTAAAAATTCGATCTAATAAACCAATGGTGAAAGTAAAGCCTGCCACCCCTGTAATTTGATATGTGGGCATACCCCCAAACATACTATTGGTCCATAATGGATTTTGACCATATTTAGCACCTGCAGTTAGGGTTTCCTGCGCCATTCCCTTCCATTGACTTATATCAGATTGTTGCAATACCTTTCCTTCCAATGCTGGTTTACAATAAATAATGGAGCAGAGTAAAAATATAGCCACTGCTATAAAATGAGTCAAATTAGCCTTAAAAAATGGTTTCATTATAATGGTTTCATTGTGTCAACAAACCTACAACTTAATTGGATATTGAAAAAATGAGGGGAAGCCAAATTTTCTTATCTTCCCATTCTAAATTACTGACCCGAAAATGAGCCGTTTTAATACCATTTTAGCGTTTTTGTCCAAATTGGCCATCATCTGTAATGGCTGTTTTGTTTTTTCACTCATGGTGATGTTTGTGCCCAAAATTAATTACCCTGTTCCTGTATCAAATTTTGCTGCTGTTTTAGGATTGGAGATGGCCCCTGTGGTGAGTGTTTTGTTCGGAGTAGCACTATTATTTATGTGGGGGAAGAAACTGGCTATTGAATTACCCAACTGGCAAACAATTACTAATCTTTTAATGTTATTGTTTCAGCTCGTTTTTATTTTTGTTTAAATATTCAATTCGTATACGTTATGATCCATTCCATTTTAAAAGATAAATCAACAAAGTTATTCTTGGGTATATCTGCCTTTTTTGTGGCCAATGCTTTAATTGCAGAATGTATTGGGGGAAAGATATTTTCGTTAGAAGGGGTATTAGGGTTGTCGCCAGCAAATTTGACTTTGTTTGGTGAAAAGGGATTGTCGTTTAATTTAACCTGTGGTGTTTTGTTGTGGCCTTTGGAATTTGTTATTACAGATATCGTAAATGAATATTATGGACCAAAAGCAGTAAAGCGAATTAGTATTACTGCGGTTTCCTTAATTCTTTATGCTTTTTTGATGTTTTATTTGGCCATGCATATTGCGCCCGCACAATTTTGGGTAGATTCAAAAACAGCAGATGGAATACCCAGTATGCAAGGTGCATTCGAAGCAATTTTTGGACAAGGCATGTGGATTATTCTAGGAAGCTTGGTTGCTTTTTTAGTGAGTCAGTTTATTGATGTGATTGTTTTCCATAAAATCAAAAAGATGACTGGCGAAAAGATGGGTTGGTTACGTGCAACTGGTTCTACAGTGGTATCTCAATTAGTGGATAGTTTTGTGGTACTCGTAATTGCATTTAAAATAGGAAACAATTGGAGCTGGTCTTTTGTATTAGCAGTTTGTGTAGTAAATTATATGTATAAGTTTACCATGGCGATTATTTTAACACCGGTAATAGGGATAGTAGAAAATCGCATTGAAAAATACCTTGGTCATGAAACGGCTAAAAAAATGAAATTAGCTGCAATGGGTATTGAGAATGAAGCGTAGTTTAAAGGGAAAACTTTTCTTTCAATAGTTGAACAGCAACTTTGTCGATAGGCAAATTCATCGTTTCCTCATTCACATCTTCAAAGTTGACCCAACGAAATGATTCTGCTAGTCCATTAACCTCGTCCGCTGTTTGGTCAGGGGAGAAGTCAAATTTTTTGGTGGAAGTTTTTATTCCACTTGTGTCATCACAATGCACATGATAATAAATAGATATAATTTGATCTTTATTATTGAATGCTGAAATTTGAAAAAAGTCAGTGGTATACAAATGTTCGCCCACTGTTACTGTTAATCCAGTTTCCTCCATAAATTCTCTTGCAACACACTCAAGTGTGCCTTCGCCAAATTCTAATCCGCCGCCAGGAAGTTTGGTAAAATAATTTCCTCTGATAAATTCATCACTCACGAGTAATCTATTGGCTTTATCTAACAATACACCATATACTCTAACATTAAATAAGGGCATTTTTCTAATTTTAATTAAACAGTAATACTTCCACTGAACACAAATGTGCCTGGCCCCATTAGCCAAATATTATCAAATACTTGATCGCCTTTATTGTTAAAACGAACCGCTAATTTTCCGCCCAAGGTTTCAATTTGTATAGTTTGCTCACCTAATTTTTCAATACCTGAAATTAAGGCTGCAGCGGTGACACCCGTGCCACAACTTAAAGTTTCATTCTCCACACCACGTTCGTAAGTGCGCACAAATATTTTATCATCTTGTTGTTCTACAAAGTTTATATTAATACCTTCTGATTTGAATCGATCATTGTATCTAATCATTTGACCCAAGCCAAATACATCGACACTATTAATGCTATCTACCATTTCAATATAATGCGGGGAGCCGGTATTCAAAACAAAAAATGGGGTATTGCTATCAATGTTTTTTTCAACTGCATTTACATCGCTCATTTTTAAATAAACCCATCCATCTTCATTGATTGTAGACTCATGTGGGCCATCAATTGCAATAAAATTAAACTGTTTTTTATTCAAACCAATGTCATAAGCAAATTGCGTTAAACATCTTCCACCATTACCACACATGGAGCCTTCTAATCCATTTGCATTATAATAAATCATCTCAAAATCGTATCCTTCCTTATTGCCTAATAACATAAGTCCATCTGCGCCAATACCTTTTTTACGATCACAGATAAATGCAATTTGTTCGGTGGTTAGTGCAATATTATTTTGTCTGTTATCGATGACGATAAAATCATTTCCGGTGCCTTGGTATTTTGAAAAATTAATTTTCATTTTAAAATCGGTTATTGAAATTTATTTTAAATTTTTTCGATGATGGCTAATGATTTCTGAATCATATTATTGACAGCCTGACCCATATCCTTGCTGTATTCTTTTTTAACGCGGTTGGCAACAATCACATTAATACTCAAACATTGGTGGCCTAATATATTACACAAGCCATAAATAGCACTGGTTTCCATTTCGAAATTTGCAATATGATGATTGCCATATTTAAAACTCGTCATCTGGTCAACCAAATTAGGCATTGCCAAAGGCATTCTTAATATACGACCTTGTGATCCATAAAATCCTGGGCAGGTAACAGTGATTCCATGGTTGTAACCTTGCGTAAAGTGTTTTATTAATCCTGCACTAGCGGAAGCAATATAAGGAAACACTTTGTGTGAGTTAATTTGCGTGTGGGATTCGAATGCAGCTAAGATTGCTTTTTCTTCCTCGTTGTTTTGTAAATTATAAAAATGCAATAAATTGTCTATCCCTAAGCCATGCGTTCCTGCAACCAATTGATCAACACCCACCTCGCCTTGTAATGAACCACAAGTCCCCATTCTTATAATGGCCACTGATTTTTTTTGTTCTTTAATGGTTCTGGTTTCAAAATCAATATTCACTAGCGCGTCCACTTCGTTTAAGGCAATATCAATATTATCGGGTCCAATTCCAGTAGATAATACTGAAATTCGCTTATTTCCAACATAACCGGTATGCGTAATAAATTCTCTATGTGCGCACACATGCTCCACGCGATCAAAATATTTGCTCACTTCGGCTACACGGTCGGGGTCACCCACGGTAATAATAGTGTCGGCTATTTGATCTGGCCTTACATTAAGGTGATAAATTGCCCCTCTTTCGTTAATAATCATTTCCGATGCGCCAATGGGTTGCATAT
>JAURIP010000347.1 GCA_030832695.1 Sediminibacterium sp.
CAAATAAGGTGAATAAGGAAACTGCAATAGACCCATTAGAAAAAAAGAAAAAAGCAACAGCGAAAAAAGATGGTAAACTATAACAATAATAATTTTTCTAAAGGAACCGACTTGGCGGTGATATTATTATATGTCATGATGGTGGCTATTGGAATTTTATGCATTTTCATGGTGGAGTATAACCCTAATCTAAATTGGAGTAACTCTTTTTTAACCGCAAAGACGAATTATAGCAAGCAAATTTATTTTGCAATATTTTGCGCTTTTATTGCCATTTTTATCTTGCTCATGGACAGTAAGGTATTTACAGCGTTATCAAATGTTTCCTATGTTTTAGGGATATTACTAATGCTTGCTACTTTTGTTTTAGGAAAAGATATCAATGGATCAAAAAGTTGGATACCCATCGCAGGCGGCTTTAATTTACAACCAGCTGAAGTATGCAAAATATTTACAGCATTAATATTAGCCAAGTTTATCTCAAAACCCGAAACAGACTTTTCTAAATTAAAATCGCACTTGATTGCAGGCGCCATGATTATACTACCTGCGATTTTATCTGTGATGCAACACGAGCTTGGCTTAGCCTTGGTGTATAGTGCTTTTATTTTTGCAATGTACCGAGAAGGACTTCCTCCTGTGATATTAGTTGTTTTACTATCTTTTGCCATATTAGTTATTGCTACCTTATTATTAGATCCAACAGTATTATCTATTATCATTTCTGTAATTGCAGGATTAATTATCTTAAACCTAATAAAAAGATTCAAAAGAAATAAAAATTCAATTCTTGTTATTTTATCCATTTGGGTGATTTGTTTCGGCACCATTAAATATATCGTCCCTTATATTTTCAATAATGTATTAGAGTGTTATCAAAGCACGCGTATTTACAGCATGATGGGTAAGGAATATGATTGTGGGCAAAATGTAAAATCAACCAACAAAACCTCTATCAATAAAAAAGCAGCACGTAAACCTGATGATTATAATGTGAAGCAAAGTAAAATTGCCATTGGATCCGGTGGCTTTTGGGGAAGAGGGTTTTTGAAAGGAACACAAACTCGAGGAAAATATGTACCTGCACAACACACTGATTTTATATTTACTTCCTTAGGAGAAGCTTTTGGATTTGTAGGCACTTTTACATTTTTAGGCCTGTATTTATTTTTTCTGTTTCGGTTGATACGAATCGCAGAACGACAAAGAAGTACTTTTTCAAGAGTATACGCTTATAGTGTGGTCGGCATCTTCTTTTTCCATATTGCAGTTAACATAAGTATGTGCATTGGGCTATTCCCTGTAGTAGGCATTCCTTTACCTTTAATAAGTTATGGCGGATCTTCCTTACTCACCTTTACTGTACTTGTTTTTATATTATTAAGATTAGACGCTGACAGGCAAATGGTACTGCGTTAATCCTTATTTTTATCCCATGCGTATTTATCCTTTATCTGAGGGCAATTTTTCAATTGATAGTACAAAACTGTTTATCCCTTTTGATGGGGAGATACAAAACCGACCTCCAGGTAGTATAATAGTGCAAGTACAACCCTTTGTTGTCGTAACCGAAAAGGACATCATTTTATTGGATACAGGGCTTGGCTATTTCAACAATCAAGGTATTCTTCAAATACATGCGAATTTAATGGCCATTGGCATTGACCCTTCAAGCGTGACCAAGGTTTTTCTGAGTCATTTACACAAGGATCATTCCGGCGGCATTAGTTACCTACACCCCCAACACCAGGAACGTTTTATTAGCTTCCCTTATGCTACCTATTATATACAAAAAAGTGAATATGATTTAGCCTTACAATCAAAAAGCGCTTCCTATATTGCCGATCAGATACAGATATTGGAAGCGTTTAGTAAGGTGCATTGGCTTACACAGGAAGAAGGGGTGATTGAAGATTTGATTCATTATAAAATTACCGGTGGGCATTGTTTGTATCATCAAGTGTGTTGGATTAAAGAACAGGCAGAAATTATATTTTTTGGCGCAGACGTAGCACCCCAACTACAACAGATGAAATCGAGGTTTGTAGCCAAGTATGACTTAGATGGTAAATTAGCAATGGAGTGGCGACAACAGTGGTGGGAAAAGGGACAACCCGAAAATTGGACCTTTGCTTTTTATCATGATATCAAAGTTCCCACCTACAACGCATTGTAAATGCTTAAAACGAACATTCATTAGGAATCAATACAGATAAGGGTTTCAGGGAATCTAATTTAAATTGTGCTACCTTTATAGTACAATAACATGCCTACAAG
>JAURIP010000218.1 GCA_030832695.1 Sediminibacterium sp.
ATAAATCATTTGATGCGATTCGACATAAAAACATTCTGGTTTCAAAATTTCCGTCACCGTGTCAAATGCGCTTTTTTCTAATAAGATGGCACCTAATACCGCTTCTTCTAATTCGCGCACCTGTGGTGGAATTTTTCCATACATCATACTGCTAATATCAATATTGGCAGTTTTCTTTTTAGTACGATTGGTATTTATATTGGGTAATGCCATAATAATGGTTGAATAGGATTGGATGAATTTCTACTGCGAAAATCAAACCAAATTAGCAATTCATGAAATTTAGTTTTGCAATCCGCTTATACACAGGGCTTCGCTGTCTAGTATCCACAATAAAAAGGGGTTATTCACGGGATTTCCACTAACATTTTGCGCTTATCCACCTTGGCAGGGAACTGAGGTGAAAAAGGGGCTATTTTGGAGGGGCTATTTTTTACCTAAAAAGCACTCAAAAATTTGTACTTTTGAAGCTATACCATAAAGATGCAATATGACGATTAGTTATCGCTGGCTGAGTGAATATTTACCCCAAACGGTGCGCCCGGAAGAATTATCTAATATACTAACCTCTATAGGTTTGGAAGTGGAGTCATTAGAAAATTTTGAAAATTTCAAAGGCGGACTAGCTGGACTAGTCGTTGGGGAAGTATTGGAAGTGATACCACATCCCAATGCAGATAAATTAAAATTGACCAAAGTAGATACCGGTGGGGCGGCGCCTTTAGAGATTGTTTGTGGTGCCTCCAATGTTATGGTGGGTCAAAAAGTGGTGGTCGCAGTGGTGGGTACTACGATTTATCCAAAAGGAAAGGAGCCGATGACCATGAAATTAGCCAAAATTAGAGGCGAACAAAGTGAAGGAATGATTTGTGCGGAAGATGAAATTGGTGTAAGTGATGACCATGCTGGAATTATAGTGTTGGATGCTGCAATAAAAGCAGGTACTCCAGTTGCTGAAGTTTACGAATACTATCAGGATTGGATTTATGAGATTGGTTTAACACCGAACAGAATGGATGCCATGAGTCACTATGGGGTTGCGAAAGATGTATGTGCTTATTTGTCTTACCATCATAGTCCAGTAAGTGCAGTAAGTCCATTCACACAAAATTTGGAACATGATAAGTCGGTAGCTCCATTTAAAGTATTGATTGAAGATGAAAAAGCATGTGCACGTTATAGTGGATTGGTCATTGAAGGAGTCACTGTGCAAGAATCGCCTACCTGGTTAAAAAATAGATTACAAAGTATTGGATTGCGTTCCATTAATAATATTGTTGACATCACGAATTATATTTTACACGAAACAGGGCAACCACTGCATGCATTTGATGCCAATGAGTTAAAAGAAAATAAAGTAGTCGTTAAAAAATATCCTGCAGGTACTAAATTCACCACACTCGATGGGGTGGAGCGATCCTTACAAGCCAATGATCTAATGATTACGGATGGCGCAAAGCCCTTATGTATAGCGGGTGTTTTCGGAGGTTTACAAAGTGGGGTAAAAGCGACTACAAAAAATATATTTTTAGAAAGTGCCTGGTTTGAAAATGTACATATTCGTAAAACCTCATTACATCATGGCCTAAGAACAGATGCTGCAACGCGATTTGAAAAAGGAGTGGATGTGGATGGTACTGTAAAAGTATTATTACGTGCTGCAAAAATGATACAGGATATTGCAGGCGGAAAATGTAGCGATGTAGTAGATGTATATCCAAACCCTGCAAAAAAAGCGGTCGTGCATTTAAGTTTTAGTTATCTAAAAAAACTAAGTGGCAAAACATATCCAGTAGATAAAGTAAAAACAATACTTACAAGCTTGGGTTTTGAAATTAGTAAGGAAACGCAGGATGGTATTGAATTAGCAGTGCCATACCACAAACCTGATATTAGCATACCCGCTGATATCGTAGAGGAAGTTTTACGTATTGATGGCTTGGATAATATTGAAATTCCAAGTGTTATTACGATGAGTCCTTCTATTGATCCATTGGAGAAAAAAGAAAAATTCAAAGATAAAATTGCGCAGTTTTTAGTGGGCCGCGGCTACACGGAAATATTAACCAACTCCATTACGAATAGTGCTTATTTTTCGGAAGAAGTTATGGCAGGAGCTGTAAAAATGTTGAATAATTTAAGTGCTGATTTAGATGTGATGCGTCCTTCTATGTTAGAAACAGGATTGGAAACCATTGCTTATAACTTGAATCGTCAAATAAGTTCAATTGCATTATTTGAAATGGGAAAAGTATACGGGCAATCTTCCAAAGGCGCTTATTACGAATCGGAACAATTGGCTATTTATCTTTCTGGAAAGCAACAACAAGATGGTTGGAGAGCAAAAGGAGTATTAGCTGATTTTTTTGTTGCCAAAGGAGCAGCCACTGCTATTTTTAATTTATTAGGCATGCAGGGAGGCGCATGGAAACAAACAAGTACCCATCAAATTGATTACGCAATCAATAAAAAAACGATAGGCCATTTGCAAGCCATTGGCGCGAAAAAATTACAAGCCTTTGGTATAAAGCAACCCGTTTTTTATGTCCAATTTGACCTTGCTAATTTGTTTTCGATTTATCAAAGCAAGCAGGTGGTGTACCAGGAAATATCTAAATATCCTTCCGTGGAAAGGGATCTGGCATTGGTCATCCCGCAGGATACAAAGTATGAAGCCATTGAAGCCTGTGTGAATGAAGCTAAATTGGAAGCATTGAAAGAGTCACGTGTATTTGATATTTTTGAGAGTGATAAATTAGGTGCACAGAAAAAATCAGTGGCGATTAATTTTGTATTTAATACGGCAGATAAAACTTTGACTGATACTGAAATTGATACCATGATGAAAAAACTGGTACAATTATTTGAAAAAAATTTAACCGCAGAAGTTAGAAAATAACTAAATTCAATTTGTTAAAAATAAATCATGCTTGCTTTAAAATTATCCCTTGAACAATTACAAGAAAAATTACAGCTTTTAATTAAGCAGTATGGTGTATTGGACAAGGAGAACCAACAGCTTAAAGCAGCTGTAACGAAGCAGGAAAATAAAAATTTGGAGTTGCTGGAACAATTGAACGCATCCAAGCATCAGTTGACTGCCTCTAGGATGCACCAGTCTGAAATGAATCCCGCAGACAAGGAAAAGTGGGTGAAACAAATTGACCAATATATTAAGGAAATTGATACTGCAATTAAAAACCTGAACCCATAAGCCATGTCAGACAATACCGAAAATGTGGACTTGATACCCATTAATATTACGATTGCAGACAGGTCCTATCGGGTAAAAATTACCGCTAAGGATGAGGAGGCGGTTCGTAAAACTGCCGCATTAATCAATCAAAAGATGGTTGAATTTAAAAATGCCTATGCGGGTAAGGATCAGCAGGATTATATTTCCATGGTTTTATTGTGGTTTACCACCGAGCAACAAAAAACGGGGTCCAACCTATATGAGATTGAAACCGCCCAAAAACAGATAGATACCCTCACCCATTGGGTAGATAAAGCACTATCTGCTTCATAAAATACGGCTCATCGACTCCATTCTTTCCATTATTTGATTATCTTCGTAGCGGAACCTTTGACGCATTATA
>JAURIP010000183.1 GCA_030832695.1 Sediminibacterium sp.
ATTTTGTCGCAAAAGGCGTGCGCATTATTAAAGTGAAACTAGGAAAACATCCCATCGAGGATCTGGAAAGAATTAAAGCAATAAGAACTGCTATTGGAGATGAAATTATTTTACGCATTGATGCGAATCAAGGCTGGTCATCTGATGACGCATTAGGTGTATTAACAAATCTGTCAAAATATACTATTGAATTTTGCGAACAACCCATGCATAAGTACGAGGACGATTTTTTACCTGCATTATGCAAGTCTTCCCCTATAAAAATAATGGCCGACGAATCGGTATTTACACACCATGATGCACGGAAGCTGATTGCACAAAAAGCATGCGATTCCATTAATATTAAATTTTCAAAAAGTGGTGGCATTCAAGAAGCTATAAAAATTCATGACCTAGCCAAACAGCATAACATTCCATGCATGATGGGTGGGATGCTCGAAAGCAGATTGGCCTTAAGTGCAAAAATGCATTTTGCGATGGCGCATGACAATATCAAATATTACGATATGGATACTTGTTTGTTAGGTCATTTGGCTGATCCAGTGATTGGCGGCGTAGAATTTTCCGGCATGCATCTAAGTATCAGTGATGCTCCTGGCATTGGCGCAGAAGTAGATCCGACGTATTTAGCAAAACTAGAAAGCTGTATTGTTTAAGGGCTATAAATACAAGTATGAAAGGGGCTACTCTTCAATAGTCAAAATGTTGTTTTTTCAAATCATCCTATTGTCACACAAGTTTGTATCTTTACTTTACAAAGCACAACACTATGGAAGCGCGCAAAGCAATTGATTCCTTCACCACTATGAATGAATTAGTATTACCCAATGATACGAATACCTTTGGTGATTTAATGGGTGGGAAACTCATGTATTGGATGGATATCGCCGCCTATTTATCCGCAGGCAAACATTGCAATTCAGCATGTATGACTGCATCGGTAGATAATTTAAGTTTTAAAACACCTATTAAATTAGGCAATGTTATTTGTATTGAAGCCATCGTAACTAGAGCCTTCACTACTTCCATGGAAATCCATTTAAAAGTATGGAATCAAAATATGATCAGTCAGTCAAAGGAGCTAAGCAATGAAGCGTTTTTTACTTTTGTTGCTTTAGATGAAAATAAAAAACCCAAAGAAGTTCCCGAAATCATTGCAGAGACAGCCGAACAAAAAAAATATTATGATGGCGCTTTACGTCGTCGTCAATTACGTTTAATATTAGGCGGCAAAATGAAACCAGATGATGCAACTGAATTAAAAGCCTTATTTGTTAAGGACTAGGCTAAATTGCTATTGTGATAATTTTATTTACTAATCACTTGAGCCAAGTGATGCTTTCCTTTTAACATATACTCCTTACTTTGCTCAATGCCATCCATGATTTGTTCTAAGATGTGTTCAACAGATTGTGTATAGTCAATCACCAACGGCTCTTTAAATCGAATACTTAAGGGTGTTCCTACTTTTTTAAACTTCAATCCTTTCTTATTGAATGCACGCCAAAAACCATTGATCACAACAGGTACCACAATGGGTTGATTATTTTTAATGATATGCGCAGTTCCTTTTCGTCCAGGTGCAAAAGGCTTGGTGGTACCTTGCGGAAAAGTGATCACCCAACTATTAGACAAAGCTTTATCAATTTTTTGAGTGTCCACTTCATCTCGATTACGCGAGACATCTTGTCCTTCAGCACGCCATGTTCGCTTTATTGTTAAAGCACCGCCCAGCTTAAATAATTTGGTCAACCAATTACTATTCATAGTTTCCTCCGCAGCAACAAAAAATAAATTGGTGAATGGATTTAATAAATAATAAGGCAATCCGAGCTTGTTAAACTTACGCCATTTCACCGCACAAAAAATATGAACAAAAGCAATCACATCCGCAAAATAAGTTTGATGATTACTTACAAATAAAACATTTTTATTTGGGAGATTTTCCAAATGCTCCGTGCCCTCAATTTTTAACTTATTGAATAATACCAACCCTGGATAAGTAAATATTCCAACAAGCCCATATATAAAGGAGCGAAATAAGCGAATATTTTTTAATCTATCCAATAAACTCATGATCCAACCAATTTTGATATTAACGCAATATACTAATTAATATTTTATTCGCATATCCGTGTTTAGCCAACAAATTGTATCTTTAAGCAATGAAAAAATCAGCAGTAATTTTTGACATTGATGGTTTATTAATTAATAGTGAGCCCTTATGGAATAAAGCGGCTAGTGAAATTTTTAGGCAATATGGGATTTTATTGACCGAACAGCAATATGCATTAACCACTGGATTAAGATCAAAGGAATTTGTTGCACATTGGTTATATGAACACAAAATCCCTTCATCTGAATACGATCGTGCCGAGCAACGTATTATTGATTTAGCATTAACCATGATTGACAAGGATGCGAATGTCATGCCAGGTGTTGAACATATTTTTCAATTTTTTTTACAAAAAGAATTTAAAATTGGATTAGCCACTTCCTCCCCTGTTGCTTTAATTGAACTCGTAAAAGACAAACTTGGAATTAGGCATATTATTCAAGCTAGTTGCTCAGCGCAACAACTACCTTTAGCCAAACCGCATCCCCAAGTTTATTTGGACTGCGCCGCTGCCCTTCATACTTCCCCATTGGCCTGTATTTGCTTTGAAGATTCAGTCTATGGAATGATTGCGGCGAAGGCTGCAAGAATGACCTGTGTGGTGGTGCCAAGTGCTGACCATATGAAATTAGCCCATTGGGGTGCCGCTGATTTAAAATTATCTTCGCTACAAAATTTTGGCGCCTTACACTTCAATATGCTTGATCCAGAATAAGGATAGGTAGGATCTCAAGGAAATTAAAAAAATTATGTGTTCATGGTGAAAATCAAATTAAATTGCAGGTCAGTATGGAATTAGCAAAAAAGGTGATTGGAGCCGAACTCGAGTTATTCGAAAAACATTTTAAAGATGCGGTAAAAAGTAGGGTATCCCTACTGGACCGTATTATGCAATACATTGTCAAGCGCAAAGGAAAACAAATGCGCCCGATGTTTGTATTGTTATCTGCAAAATTACATGGGGAAATAAATGACAGCTCCTACCGCGCAGCTTCCCTTGTTGAATTATTACATACAGCTACTTTGGTACATGATGATGTGGTAGATGAAGCTTTTGAAAGAAGGGGCTTTTTTTCCATCAATGCCTTATGGAAAAACAAGATCGCTGTTTTAGTAGGTGATTATTTATTATCAAAGGGATTGTTATTGTCATTAGAGAATAAAGACTTTACCATATTAACTATTTTATCCAATGCAGTAAAAAATATGAGCGAAGGCGAATTATTGCAAATGGAGAAAACAAGAAATTTAAACTTTGACGAATCTGTTTACTACGAAATCATCAATGGGAAAACAGCAAGCTTACTCGCATCGAGTTGCGCCGCAGGCGCATCCTCTGTTTCAAATGATTCAGAAGTAATTGAACAAATGCGTGCATTTGGAGAAAATGTGGGTATGGCTTTTCAAATCAAAGACGATTTATTTGATTATGGTGAAGCGAAAGTGGGTAAGCCAACAGGTAACGATATCAAAGAAAAAAAATTAACACTCCCTTTAATTCATATTTTACAAAAAGTAACTCCCGCTTTAAAAAAGAAGATCATCTTTATTGTTAAAAATAATAATAACGATAAAGCGCAGGTGAAATTTGTCATTGACAATGTAGTATCAAATGGTGGTATAGAATATGCTACTGAAAAAATGATTGAATACCGCGATAAAGCATTAACAATACTCCACTCATTTCCAAAATCAAGTTGCAGAGATGCGCTTGAAGAATTGGTCCGCTATACAACCGACCGAAAATTTTAATGGAAAAAAGATGGAATATATTACAGGCAGATGTACAAAAAGTACAAGCTTTACAAAGCGCACTAAAAATACACCCTATACTCTGTGAACTACTCGTTCAAAGAGGCATTGATACCTTTGAGGCAGCAAAACATTATTTCAGACCCAGCATTGACCACTTACATGACCCTTGGTTAATGAAGGATATGCGCAAAGCAGTAGATCGTATTCAGGAAGCAGTTAATAAGCAACAAAAAATACTGGTATTTGGCGACTATGATGTGGACGGAACCACTTCGGTTGCTACTTTGTACCAGTTTTTAAAAACATTGTCGCCCCATATTGATTATTATATTCCACATAGATATAGAGAGGGCTATGGTATTTCTAAAATAGGAATTGACTTTGCGAAAGAAAACAA
>JAURIP010000331.1 GCA_030832695.1 Sediminibacterium sp.
CACAGATAATCATTCGATATAAAATAACTGGACCTTTAAATAAACCACACGTTCCATCTACTGCAGTTAGCGGCGTAGATCTATATTGCACTGATAGTGATGGTATGTTGCATTGGGCTTCTGGAAAATATAGTTTTAAAGACACTATACAATATGTATTTGACAACCTAAGGCCTAATGATAATTTTCATAAACTAGGCAGGGAGTATCAACTTTTTTTACCATTATTCAATAGTGTTAAAAATTTAGAGATTGGAGTGACTAATGGAAGTCTTTTTAAAATTCAGCCGCATCGGATTGAAAAACCTATAGTCGTATATGGTACTTCCATTGCACATGGTGCATGTGCCAGTCGGCCTGGTATGGCATGGACCAATATATTATCTCGTAAACTTGATCGATCAGTTATTAATTTAGGTTTTGCAGGCAACGGGCGTTTAGAAAATTCCTTAATTGATCTTATCAACGAAATTGATGCTCGAGTTTTTATACTCGATTGTTTACCTAATTTACTTAGTAAGGATATAGATTCAGTAACACTTCAAAAGCGCATTATTGCATCAGTAAAGTTAATTAGATCAAAACATCCACATACGCCAATCTTACTTACGGAACATGCTGGCTATACGGATGGATACATGATTCCAGAGCGTCAAACTTTGTTTGAAGGTGCTAATAAAATATTGAATGTAGCTTTTGAGCAACTTACTAAAGAAAATATCACTAGTATATATTTACTTTCTTTAAAGGAAATAGGGATAGAAGAGGAAGCAATGGTAGATGGCACACATCCAAACGATCTTGGTATGATGCGCTATGCAGAAGCTTATGAGAAAAAACTGCGAGATATATTTAAGGAACCCGTTGGGAAGTTAAAAACTCAAATTCCAATTCGACAACGCCGTACCCCCGCTAACTTTGATTGGGAGGCCCGTCATTATTCAATATTAGCTTTAAACAAAACAGAATCAAATAAAGTATTACTAATAGGCAATTCCATTACCCATAATTGGGGAGGAAAACCCAATATTAAAAGCAATGAGTCCTGGCAAAAATATCTTGCTCCTTATGAAGTCCGAAATTTTGGATTTGGAGCGGACCGTATTGAAAATGTTTTGTGGCGCATTTATCACGATGAATTGGCTGACATTTCACCTGAAAAAATTATAATTAATATTGGCACCAATAACTTACGCGTAAATAGCAATGAAGAAATTTTAGAAGGGCTTCGCTTTTTAGTGCAAGTAATAAAAATGCAGCAACCACAAGCCAAAATAACAATGTTGGGGATTTATCCTAGGAGAGAATATATGGATCGCATTGTATTAATTAATAAAGGTATTCGTACGATGACAAAATCTGAAAATGTGAGATTTGCAGACATTGGTAAAGTTTTATTGCAAGCAGATGGTAAAATTAATGAAGCATTATTTACTGATGGTTTACATCCTAAATCTGCCGGGTATGAAAAATTGGGAGAGAAGTTAGAAGTGATTTTAAAAAATAATTAATGTGTGTTGCCTGAAAAAAGTTACTAATGAAAAAAATATTTTATTGTGGATTATTTGCCTTGATAATAGTTAGTTTATTTTCCTTTCAAGGTCAAGTGATTGAGGTAAAGAGGTTTTATGTTGCCGTGAATGGCAAAGATGCAAACAATGGGTCAATTGATCAGCCTTTTGCTACATTAGAACAAGCAAAGAAAGCAGTGAGAATGGCAAAATATGATAACCCTAATACGCCTATTGAGGTGGTTATCAGAAAGGGCGTTTATTATTTAGAACAAACGCTTGAATTTACCGCTGCAGATTCCGGAACAAAATCAGCACCCATTATTTGGAAATCTGCGGCTGGTGAAAAAGTTGTTTTAAGTGGAGGTAAGCGTTTATCTGGCAATTGGCAAAAATCAACCAATGGAATTTGGTTTATTGATATACCGGAAACCAAAGATTGGAAAAGAGAGGTGAATGTGCCTGAAAAATATACCAAAAAGCCTGCTTTACCTTGGAACTTTCGGGAACTATTTGTCAATGGTAAAAGAGCCATCCGCGCACGTTATCCAAATGTCAATCAAAATAATCCATACATATATGCATCATCAAGTTCACCCAATCAATTGACAATTTCAGAAGGTAAAGTAAAAAAAAGTTGGGGAGCTGAATCGGATGCTCAAATTAATATAGTGCCTCGCTGGCGTTTTTTTAATCAATGGAATGATGTAGTTGGCGTTAATCAAGAAACAGCTACAATAACTATTGGTCCTCGCGAACAACATGGTGAAATAGATAAGGGAAGCTGGTTTTGGATTGAAGGTGTAAAGGAAGAATTAGACATGCCTGGAGAGTGGTATTTAGATCATCAACTTGGCAGATTATTTTATAA